>NZ_WTZR01000005.1:0-66057 GCF_009889665.1 Candidatus Hikarchaeum yamanae
GCTCCCTCTCTTTGTAATGTTGTCACCTGATGACATACGTCTACCAAGTAGGCCACTTAACTAATAAAGGTTCCTAAAATCATAACATACGTTAACATACCCCATTTAACACGTTAACATACCTCATTTTTTATAAAATATATTTCAAACCCCATTTATTTCAATCGGTTATATGTCCTAGTTTATCTTGAAACTGAGTTTATGTAGTACATGAACATTATCGCAATCGATCATGTCAATATTCAAATCCCAAAATCCGGTGTGGAAGATGCACTAGAATTTTATTCAAATATATTGGGATTTAAAGCAGAACAAATAGATGAGTACAAAAAAGGCGTGCGCACACTTTTTACCTTCCGACTTGGAGAAAATGCTGTATTACACATCCGTCCAATCGACGATTTTTCCCCTCCTGATAAAAGTAATTATGACCATTTCGCGCTCATAGTAGATATGCCTATATCAGAAGTTAAGTCAAAACTTTCTGACGCCAACATGTCTATCATGAGGGAAGGAAACCCCCTTGGGGCACGAGGACGGGCACCGGCAATTTATTTACAAGATCCTTTTGGTTATATAATCGAAATCAAAGAAAAATCTGATTAATTTCTCCCAATTCTATTTCAGTCGAAATCCTTCTTCGAAAACAAAACAACCATCTACTTGTATCAATTCCCCATCAAGCTCTATATACGAATCCTTTGACATATCTGTAATCATATCAACATGAACTGAACTTTCATTTTTCCTTTTCCCTTCTCCTACGGTATCTGCATAAGCCATCCCCACGGCAATATGAATCGTGTCGCCCATTTTCTCATCAAATAGTATGTTATTTGTAAACTGACTGATCCCCCGATTCATTCCTATTCCCAATTCCCCAACTGACTTTGCCCCTCGATCTGCAGATAGAATCTCCCCCAACACTCCTCCGTTTTTCACAGCACTGTAATCTGTCACAATACCATCTTCAAATTTGAGATAGGCCTCCTCAATCTCCTGTCCTTTATAAGTCAATGGAATGTCGAACGTAACTTCCCCATCCACTGAATCTATTACTGGGGCTGTAAAAACTTCTCCTCCTGGCAAATTATGATTTCCATAATCATTAATAGGAATCATTCCTCCAATATTCATTTTAATATCCGTTCCACTCCCGCTTACAATGCGGATCTCGTCCCCCTTTTCAAGCAATTTCAAAAGCCTTTCTTGGTGATTTTTCTGGACATCCCAATCCCTTATTATCGCATCCCACACAAAATTTTCATATTCTTCCGTACTCATGTTTGCCTTTTGGGCATTTTCAGGAGCAGGAAATTGAGTCAAACACCACCGTTTTGATAATCTTTCATCTCTTATTGGTTTCCTCACAAGACTATGCTCGTTCATTATCTTTTGATCTACATCTGACATCTCTGAGATATTTCCACCACCTCTGATCACGATGTACACATCCATCTTCTCAAACAAAGCTAGTTCATGAGTTGGTATTTGAAATTCCCCTTTTGAGTTATTCAAATAAGCCCTCAAAAATCGGGTCCCTGTTCTCCCTCTGATCACCAACGGATTTGCACCCCTTTCTGCACAAATTTCACATAACGCAGTTACCAAATCATCTGCGATGGGGTTCGCATCGATAACAACATTGTCCCCTTTTTCTATGGAAGTCGAATGCATCGAAATAATTTTTGCATGTTCCCTAATTCGCTGATCCATGCCCCTTCTTTTACAGGCCATAGCATACGGATTTCGATGTGATTTGTGTTATTTCCCCCGACTAGATTCAAATCCATCTTTGAATCCTACCACCGCCTTTCTAATAATCAAATAAAATATAAAAAGGACCAACACAAATCCCCCTATTACGAAAAAAACAATCACTTCCATATTATACAAATTTCATCTCCATCAAAACCGTTTCATAGCAAGGAATGCAATGGCACCGGCCACACTGAATATGGCCATGGCCGGATATGCTATTGCAATATCTGTACGTTCCAATATCAAACCAAACACAAATGGTCCGACAGAATTTCCTAGCGCGGATCCTGTCAAAGTTAAAGCAAATAACATACCTGAGAAATCTCTTTTTGCATACACTGACGTCAGTGCATTCATCACCGGAACTGTGGTCCACATCATGGCACCTATTAGGAAAAATAATCCCAATAGAAGTATCCTGTTGGGAGGAATTATCCCTGTCAACAAAAGTAAAAATCCTGTTACTATAAACGTCAATGCACCAAGATTTCTTTTATCAAACATATCTGCCAAAGGACCTATTACAATCGTAGAAACACCCGCTCCAACAAGCATAACAAAAAACACAGTATTTGCAAAACTCACCACTTCTGAACTCCTCAAAAACACATAAGATGTCGTAAACGTTCTCGCAGCACCGATTTCTACTCCCAATAAAAAATTAACCGTCACCAAACCAACTACCCATGGATCCCATGGAAAATTCTTTAGCTGATTCCTTATGTTTTCCCCCTTTGTTACAATTTTTTTCTCTACATTATCTATAACATTATCCGGTTCAGCAAATTTGCTATGGAAAACCACAGCGTATACCACCCCAACAACTGCGATCAGGGACAGGGAAAAACGCCAAGAATCAGTTATTAGAATAATTCCACCAATCACTGCTGGAGCCAATGCGGTCCCGATGGCCCCACCCAACCCATGAAATCCCATGGCTTTTCCTGCTGTATCATCTGCTTCCAAATCTGAAACTGCAGACAAACCCGCGGGATGATAGGTACTCCCCCCTACCCCCGCTACAACTTGTGATAACAATAACGCCTGATATGTATCTGCTCTACTTGCAAGAAATACTCCAACTGCCAGTAGAACCAACCCAAACCCAAGCACGTATCTTTTTCCAATTTTATCCGCTATAATTCCTGCTGGCAATTGAAATACGGCATACACCACATAAAACACAGTCACCAACCAACCCGCCTGGGCATATGAAATATCAAAATCAATGACAATAAGGGGTATGATAGGTGGCAATGCAACACAATAGAATTCGTGTAATGCGTGCGCAATAGCAATAAGTCCCATTTGTTTGGGATGCGATAAACGGTAGATATTCTTCCATTCAATCGCTCTCATGCACTCTTAGGGGCAGTTTTCACTCTTGTCTTTTGCGATGTCAAAATTTTTGTCCCTCCACCCAAAACCCACGAGATCTGCGTCACATTTACTTGTGTATGGTTGCTACTCCTCTTTCATGACAAAACTACTCACTATTGGCTTATTGGGATTTGGCCACATAGCAAAACATCTGTACAAAAAACCGGAATAAAATTCATTTGATTTTAGTTTCACTTATTCTTATCAAGTATAACTTTATTTTTTCTCTTTCTTTTATCTCTATCCCAAAATTCTAGTGTATTAGCAGTCCACTGTATTGGACCTGAAAAATCACTAAAATCAAGATTTTTTGCACCACTCCCTCTAGCTATAGTTATATGTGGAATATAATTTTCCCCTTCTACCCCTTTAACACAACCAAAAACACTAACTAGAGTTTCATGAAGTACTTTTATGCCTATGCTTTTTACTTCTATATATCGCACCGGTGAAGTCCCTCTATCTGCCACCTCAAACATTTCCAAATTTCCAATTTCAACAATAAATGGCTCTACATTTTCCAATAAAAATTTTATTTCTGATTCTATATGTCCATCCAAATCTTCCTTTTCAAAACGTTTGATAACTAGAGTCGGCTCTTCAACAATCCCTTCCCCCCTTCCCAATACCGGCGTTATTTCTCCAATCGCCCTAACTATGCCCTGCGGAATTGAGACATTTAAACTCCACACAACTATCTTCTCCTATTCATACAATTTCATATATGAGAATTCCTGTGACAATTATCCCATATATGATGTTCACCACCATAAATTTAATACGAGATTGAATGACCGGTTTCCCCTCCCATACCCAATCCATTTTCATTCCCAACACAATCTCCATTCCAAATTTATCACCTATTATCCCCACTATCAACCCAACTAAAACTCCCCACACGAGGACATTCACAATAGTCATCGAGACTATTGGGAGCATTATCGCCACAATTCCCCCTATTAAAGATCCATAAATTATACTTAGTAATATTCCTTGATTCAGATATCCATCTGCCTCACCCGAGCCTATGTATTTAGATACGAACACCGACGCAGGTAGGATACTTTTATTTCCTACTCTTTTATCCATCACAGAAACTATTAACAATGTAATCAAACTCGCACCTACGATCCCCGCTATCATTCCTCCTACAAATGTCGACATATAACTGATCCTTTTTTCTCCACCCTTTTCTAAGTTTTTATTAATCTTTCCATACTCGTTACTCTCTTTATCCAAACCCATGTCTGCCCGTTCCAAACATCATATATTATAAGCCGTCACTCCAATATACTGATCATGAACCGTGTGGCACTTGCATTCTCTGGCGGTCTCGATACAACCGTTTGTGTTTCAATTCTTAAAGAAGAATATGGATATGAAGATGTTATTGGAGTTTCAGTCAATGTAGGTCAACCTCAAAACGAATTCGAACAAGCAAAAGAAACGGCAAAAGAAATCTCTCTAGATTTAACGATACTCGATGCTAGAAATGATTTTGCTAATTTATGCCTCGATTCTGTTAGGGCGAATGCAAGCTATCAAGGATACCCCCTGGGAACTGCACTCGCCCGGCCTATCATAGCAAAAGCCATCCTAGAAGAGGCGAAAAATACCAAATGCACTGCACTCGCACATGGATGCACTGGCAAAGGAAACGATCAATTACGATTCGAAGCTATTTGGCGTGGATCCGGCCTTGAAATAGCAGCCCCTATACGCGATCTTGGGCTAACCAGAACTTGGGAAATACAATATGCAAAAGAAAATAATTTACCTATCAAATCCGGAAATGATGGGGTTTGGAGCATCGATACAAATCTTTGGTCTAGATCAATTGAAGGAGGTGAACTTGAAGATCCTAGTACTATCCCTCCAAGTTCTATTTATGAGTGGACCCAATCTCCTTCTTCTGAATCTAAATTAGTAACCATAGAATTTGTTGAAGGATATCCTGTCGCAGTGGATGGAACTAACTATTCTCCCGTAGACTTAATCAACCATCTAAACAAAATATGTGGCCCTTACGGAGTCGGAAGGACTGATGTAATGGAAGATAGGATACTGGGACTCAAAGTTCGAGAAAATTACGAACATCCTGCTGCAACTGCCCTTCTCAACGCACATTCTGCATTGGAAGATCTAGTACTTACCAAGGAAGAGCGGAAGTTCAAAATCTCAGTCGACGACGCATGGGCAGAACAAGCATACTTAGGACTGATTTATTCACCTTTTATGGAAGCATTGAACGGCTTCATTTCCACCACCCAAAAACGAGTAACAGGATCTGTGACGTTAGACCTTCAAGGCGGCCACGCAAGAGCCGTTTCTCGAGAAAGTCCCTACGCAGTTCATTCTGCATCAGCAGCTTCTTTCAATACCTCTGGAGTCATAGATGATATAACACAATCAGATGCCATAGGGGTCGCAAAATATCACGGCCTGCAAGAAAGAATGTCTTCAGCACTCTTCGACCCTAAATTTCCTACACACAAAACAAAAAATGACAAATGACCCCGGCCCACACCGGGACGTTATATGAAAAAGTCGTATAAGTCGAGAGAATCTATTATTTTACAAACTATGGAGGGCATTTTACAAACTATGGAGGGACCATTTGAGGACATTTTTCCCAATTTCCCATCTAAAAAGAGCTTTATAGTTTGTAAAACATAATTTTTACAATGGTTAGGAAAGTTGAGTTCCCAAAGAAAAAAGGCAAATTTGCCTGCTGGCTAAACCGTGAGGAAGTAAAACACCTCATTGAACAATGTACAGAATCGAGAGACGAAGAAATAATTCTCACTCTTTTAGCCTCTGGTTTGAGAGTTCACGAAGCCTGTAACGCTTCCTCAGAAGATATTTTTGAAGACGATCGAGGTCTAATGATAAAAATTTGGGGCAAAAATTCCCAATACAGGGAAGCTCCTATTCCGGCCACCTTGAAAACGGCTGACCTACCAATCACACGTAAATACAACGGAATCCACAGGCCCATTTCAACCAATACCGCTTTAGCATGGGTAAAGAAAGCAGGGAAAAACTTGGGATGCCCCGAACTCTCACCACATGATTTACGTCGATCCTACGCCTCGATCCTACTTGAATCTAATATCGACCCGACCGTTATAATGGAATGGCTGGGCTGGAGCAGCTGGGAGACATTTCAACGATTCAATATGAACGTGGCAAACTCAGATTTTCAAAAGCACGAACGAGAAAAATTGAATTTCCTACACACAAAACAAAAAATGACAAATGAATCTCCTGATATAATACGTGGAACCCGTTTCAGTGGGGGACCTGCTAGAAACTTCCTCTCTTCAATGGATGTAGATCACCAAATCTTCGATGCAGATATTGCAGTAGATTTGGCACACGTAGTAATGTTGGAAGAAGAAAATATAATCTCCAAAGACAACGCCAAAGACATACTAGAAGCTCTTTTTTCCATTCACGAAATGGGATTTGAAAGCTTACCCCCTGCTGAGGATGTCCACGCAGCAATTGAAACAGCGGTAGTAGCTAAAGTTGGAGATTCTGGTGGGAGAATGCACACTGCTAGGAGTAGGAACGACGAAGTTTCAACATGCATTCGTTATCAATTGCGAAGTGACATTTTGTCTCTACTAAATTCAGTTTTAGGTTTGCGAGAAACCATCCTTTCCATCGCCAAGAACCACACCTCTACTCTAATCCCTGGGTTCACTCACCTACAAAGTGCACAACCATCGACCCTTTCCCATTGGCTTGTATCCTACTATGGATCTCTCGAACGGGACACTAACCGATTATTTGATGCTTATAGTCGCATCAATTTATCCCCTCTCGGATCTGCAGCCTTTGCAGGAACTCCTTTCCCCATCAACCGTGAACGAACTGCAACCCTCCTTGGATTTGAAGGTATAATAGAAAACACAATGGACGCCGTTTCTTCTAGAGATTTTTTACTAGAATCTGCGGCAGCTCTGTGCTCTCTTTCTATTACATTCTCAAATATGTCCGAAGATTTAATTTTTTACTCAAATAAGAGCTTTGTTGAGATAGACGACGATTACGCGTCTACTTCTTCTATCATGCCTCAAAAGAAAAATCCAGACACGCTAGAATTAATACGAGCGGCTGCAGCAACGACTCTTGCTACCTTTTCCGGTACTTTTACAACTTTAAAAGGTCTCCCCCGTGCTTACAATAGAGACCTCCAATCCGCGACCCCTTATATTTGGAATTCCATCGAAAAAATGATCGATTCCGCAGATATCCTCTCTAAAATAATAGAAACTTCAACTTGGAATGTCGAACTTCTTTCTAGTTCTGCAGGAGCGGGATTTTCCACCGCAACCGGCGTTGCCGATACCCTAGCTATGGCCGGAATACCCTTCCGAAAAGCGCACCAAATCATAGCAAAATCAGAAAGTAACTATAAAGATATTTCTTCAAATTTCAACGAAATAATGGGATCTCCACTCAGCGAATTTTGTACTTCGGATTCAATAGAATCTGCTTTAGATCCCCTCAAAAACGTTGATATGAGGGATTCATTAGGGGGACCCTCACCCACCACTGTTTTAAATTCAATTTCCAATGCTAAAAACAACCTAAAATCAGATTTTTCTCTCTACACCACTCATAAAGAAAAAATAGACCAATCAAAGGAAAAATTGATTCAAGAAGCCATGGGTTACTTGAAATAACTTCTCACAGTACCCAATAATCCAATTAGGAAATTTTAAACCGAAGTCTTGTTTATTCTCCTACTATGACAAGCACAACTTGTGTGGAATGTGGCTCAGAACTCGCAATATCAGACGACGTAGAATCTGGAGAAATTTTGGATTGTGATACTTGTGGAACCGAACTAGAGGTAATTGGTGTGGACCCTGTGGAACTCTCCAAAGCACCCGAGCTGGAAGAAGATTGGGGAGAATAACAGTTTCAGGTACATAGGAACACTTATTAATCGAGTAATCCTAAGTGATCCTCTCATGAATGTCGGGTTTTTATATTCCCAAATTAGGGCGGACGAGAAGTTACTTCTAACCGAATTGAGGTCTAGAGGCCACGACATACTCAAAATAGATGTCCGAAAACATCAATTTTCTATACAAGGTCCCTCCTCTGAATTCAAAGATTTAGATATTGTAATCGATAGATGCATAGCACAAAGCCAAAGCAAATTTGCTTCTCTCTTTTTTGCTTCCTATGGCATCCCTATCATCAACGATCCTATCGTTGTCGAACGGTGTTCTGATAAAGTTAAAACTAGCCTTTTACTAGCAAATGCAGGAATACCCACTCCCGAAACAACGATAGCATTTTCCCCGGAAAGTGCTCTCGAAACAATCGAAACCATGGGATATCCATGTGTAATAAAACCAATTGTGGGGTCTTGGGGGCGCCTAATGGCAAAAATAGACACCAGAGCTGCTGCAGAGGCAATTATAGAACACAAAGCAACACTTGGACACTATGAACACAAAATTTTCTATATACAGAAATTTATCAATAAACCCAACCGGGATATCCGTGTAGTTGCAGTCGATGGGAATGCCATCGCCGCAATGACTAGAACCTCAACACATTGGCTAACAAATGCTGCAAAAGGAGCCACAGTCGATGCATATGATATGCCCAATGAAGTAGCGTCACTCGTCGAACAAGCCTCGAAAGTCGTCGGAGGAGGCTTACTTGGGGTTGATCTTATGGAGCTCGACGATGGAGGATTTACTGTGCACGAAATTAACCCTGGAACTGAATTCAAAGCACTCAATGAATGTGTGGATGTAAATGTCCCTTCTCATATAATTAATTGGATAGAATCAGTTGCTAACAAAAAAGGTGAAACGCGATGACATTTTCAGCCTCCGTAATTGGGGCAAGTGGTTTCACCGGGGGAGAGTTACTAAGGCTACTAACCGACCATCCCCAATTCGAGATAAAACAAGCTACCAGTCGTAAATATTCTGGTCGTTCTATAGGATACACACATCCAAATCTTCGAGACTTGAAATTAAAATATTCTTCCCCTGAGGAACTAGAATCTGTCGACGTACTCTTTGCAGCAACTCCCCATGGGGTTTCTATGAGTAGGATCGATGATTTTTCTGAAGCTTCTGATATTGTAGTGGATCTGAGTGCAGATTTTAGACTCAAAGATCCTCAGAAATATGATCAATATTATGATGGCCATTCTTGCCCAGAACTACTTGAAAAAGCTGTCTATGGACTCCCCGAGATCCACCGAGAGCATTTGCGATCCGCAAAACTAATTGCCTGTGGTGGGTGCAACTCTACAGTCACCCTTCTTGGCCTATATCCTTTGTTCAAAACAGGAATAATAACTCCAAAAGACACTATCGTAGCAGATATAAAAGTTGGTTCCTCCGAAGGGGGGGCTAGTGGGAGTACCTCCTCTCACCATGCAATCCGATCTGGTATCGTTCGTCCTTACGCTCCAACTGGTCATAGACACGAAGCAGAAATAGAACAAGAACTCGGAGCAAACGTAGCCTTCACCGTTCATGCAGTAGACATGATTAGGGGGGCATCTGCAACATGCCACATTTTCCCAACAAAACAGAACTTAGACAAACCAATGATTTGGCAGGCATATCGGAATTCTTACCAAAATGAACCGTTTGTCAATTTATTAAGTGGCGCTGGGGGCAACTATCGCTACCCCGAACCAAAGGTAGTTGCTGGAACCAACAATGTGGAAATAGCATTTGAAATCGATGAAAGGAACAACCGACTTGTAGTCTTCTCTGTGATTGATAATATGATGAAAGGATCTGCAGGACAAGCTATTCACGCTACCAATATAGCACTTGGTCTCGACGAAACCTTGGGGCTCTCATATAGAAGTTTACACCCCACTGGGTCGCCTTAATTTAACAGCATTATAACTTAATTATGACTATTGTATTGAAAATTGGAGGGGCGAAAGCAGTTGACCCAGCGGGGGCTCTAGATGATATTGTCCATTTATCTTCTCAGGGAAATTCACTCATCATAGTCCATGGAGGGTCAACCGCAATAGATGAAAATTTAGAGCGAATGGGACTATCTCCAAATTATGTAGAAACACCCTCAGGTGTTGTAGGGCGTTTCACCGACGAAGCCACAATGAAGGTATTCACCATGACCATGGCAGGGTTACTCAATACGAATCTCGTAGTAAAATTACAAAATTTAAATATCAATGCTGTGGGCCTTTCTGGCGTCGATGGGCGTTTACTACATGGGCCTAGAAAAGATTCTATCCGTACCATTAAAAATGGAAAGAAAAAAATCCTAAGGGGCGATCATTCTGGTAAGATCACTTCTGTAAACACAGACCTAATACAACTTTTACTTGACAATGGATATGTCCCTGTGATCTCCCCTCCTATGTTGTCCGATGATGGTATCGCAGTCAATACAGATGCTGATAGGGTTTCATCATCGCTTGCAGGATCTCTATCTGCAACTTTAGTTTCCCTAACCGACGTTTCAGGTATCTACCGCGATATATCTGATCCTACTACTCTCATATCCTCTGCAAAAACACCAGAACAATATTCCCTTCTTCAAAACGCGGCAGAAGGTTTTATGACACGCAAGTTAATGGCTGCTACAGATGCACTCCAACAAGGAGCAGAAAAAGCCATAATAGCCAGTGCAAATGAAGAACAGCCCCTCCTTTCCGCACTCGATGGCGGCGGCACCCATATCTACCCCGAGGCGATACTGTGAATAATTTTATTTTTTCTAGGAAAAATATCCAAATAACTCATGGAAATGGGGTTCACCTCTATGACACTGATGGCACCGAATATTTAGATTTAGGAGCTAGTTATGCATGCGTTCCTGCAGGACATAACCATCCACATGTACTCTCCGAAATACAAAACCAACTAGAAAAAATAACCTACATACAAGGGTCATATCCAATTTCCATACGTGATGATTTCTATAATAAATTAGTTGAAATCTCTCCTGGGGACGTACAAAATATTTGGCTCTCCAATTCCGGAACCGAAGCCAATGAGGCAGCCATAAAATTCGCCCGCCATGCAACTCAGAGGTCTCAAATTATATCAACCAAGCAAGCTTTTCATGGTAGAACTATGGGTTCTCTTTCTGCCACTTGGAAACCAACTTATAAGAAAGGATTTGAACCACTCATCCCCGAAGTCGATTTCGTTACGTTTGGGGATGTCGAATCTTTGACAGACAGTATATCTGAAAACACAGCTGCTGTTATTGTTGAACCCATACAAGGGGAAGGTGGAGTCAATCTTCCTCCTCCTAACTACTTGCAAGAAGTTAGGAAAATCACTGAAGAAGTTGGTGCAGCCATGATACTCGATGAAATCCAAACCGGTCTTGGAAGGACTGGTTCATTTTGGAATTGTAATCATACCAATGTAGTCCCTGATATACTCACTTCTGCAAAAGGACTAGCAAACGGACTGCCCATTGGAGTAACCTTATGTAAAGATTGGATTGCAGAGAATCCTGGGAATCATGGAAGCACTTTTAGTGGAGGACCTGTAGTTTGCGCCGCAGGAAATGCCACCATCGATGTCATTTTGAATGAAAATTTACCTGAAAACGCGTCTAAAATTGGTTCCTATCTACTCAAAGAATTAAAAGAAACTATAGGAACAAGAACACGCGATATACGTGGTTCTGGCCTGTTAATCGGAATTGAAGTAAAACGTGGATCTGGTTCTATACTCGGAAACCTTGCGAGAGATCATGGAATTTTGGCATTACCTGCAGGAAAAACAGTCGTTCGTATTTTGCCACCTTTGACCCTCGATCGTTCCCATGCAGATGATTTCATATCGGCAATGGATAGTCTCCCGGAGGATATTCTATGAGTTCCAAATGGAGCAAAAAAGAAGCAAAATCTTTACTCTTCGATTTGGTATCTACACCCTCTTATTCGGGAAAAGAAGCACAATGCGCAGAAGTACTAATGAATTTTTTCCAAACTCACCAACGGGAGGCATGGATAGACGAAGCTGGAAATGTACACTCCCCATCAAACGATGCAGTCCTTCTAACTTCCCACATGGACACTGTACCTGGGGACATTCCCGTCAAACTAGATGGAGATGTGCTTTGGGGCCGGGGTTCTGTGGATGCAAAGGGACCTCTCACTGCTATGGCCATTTCTGCAATTTCTACTGGAGTAAGTTTTGTGGGAGTTGTAAGTGAAGAACACAATTCATACGGGGCAAGACATTTAGTCAAAACCAGAGAATCCATCCCTGACAATGTGATCAATGGAGAGCCTAGTGGATGGGATGGCATCGCTCTTGGTTATAGAGGTCTGCTCAACGGAACATACGTAGCAACAAGCAGATCTGGCCACACCTCTCGTCCTGAAAAAAATGCTCTTCAAGATGCAATAGATTGGTGGTCCACTGTTGAAGCACGTTTCAAAGCAGATGATTGGCCATCCGAAATTTCACAAACACATCTTGAAAATTCTATTTTCGAACAAGTTACTCCCAAACCCATTACAATAACTGGTGGTATTAGCGAAGACGGACTTTCTGTAGAAGTCACTTTCGACGTTCAATTTCGCGTCCCACCAAATTTATCCGTAGATGAGGTCCGTGAAATAGCCGATAGCGAATTGACCACCGGAACCGTCCGATGGAAAGATATGGTCAATCCAGTTATGATTAGTGCTAGGACCCCTCCTGCAAGAGCATTCCGCGCGGCAATACGAACTTTTGGAGGAGTTCCTAGACAACTACGAAAAACCGGAACTAGTGATATGAACATTTACTCCGAATCGTGGGATGTCCCTATGGTTACATATGGACCTGGTGATTCTTCACTTGATCATGCCCCCGACGAACGAATTTCGATATCAGAATTCTATCTCAGTATAGATGTTCTCAACAACGTTTGCAAAAGACTATCAAAATTATGACCCACTTACTAGATATAGACGATTTAACCAAAACAGATATTGATTCTATTTTAAAACTCGCAACAAAACTAAAACAGTCCCATATTGATGGAAACGTTCCATCTTTACTCCATGGGAAAACACTATCTATGCTATTCGAAAAACCTAGCACTCGCACACGTGTTTCATTTGAAGTTGGGATGAACATGCTTGGGGGGGACGCAATAACATTCGATTTATCCCAATTGCAATTAAGCAGAGGGGAAACACTTTCTGATACTACAAAATCTCTTTCACTTTATGTAGATGCAATCCTGGCAAGAGTTACTGATCATTCTCTTTTAGAACAATTATCTTTAGCATCTACAATTCCCATTATTAATGGTTTATCAGATAAATCTCATCCTTGCCAAGCCCTAGCAGACTTATTAACCATTCATGAAAATTTTGGAAATTTTGATGTCCAAGCAGCGTGGGTTGGAGACGGTAATAATGTCGCAAATTCTTTCGCCAGAGCATGTTCCATTATGGGGATAGATCTAGTCATGGCTACTCCTAAAGGATATGAACTTTCACCCGAAACTTTATCGAAAATAGAATCTTCCGGAATTTCTTTTTCTGCAACAAACGATCCCTCAAAGGCGGTTTCTGAAGCCGATGTGGTGTACACCGACACATGGGTTAGTATGGGTGATGAATCTACAAGAGACAAACGTTTATCCGACTTCGATGGTTTCCAAATAAATTCTAAATTATTAGACAAAACCGAAGCTTTGGTTATGCATTGTTTACCTGCACACAGGGACGAAGAAATTTCTACAGACATACTTGATGGGAATAGATCTTTGGTTTGGACCCAAGCAGAAAATAGACTCCACGCACAAAATGGATTGTTAGTTCACATCCTCAACCCTACCCACGGCACCCCAAAATAAAACCGAATACCTCTTCTCAAATTCATTAACCCATGGAAATTTTTGGTCTTTGGTATTTCGCGATAATTGCCCTATTTTTTTTAGGTTATTTTCTTCATAGACACCACACTATCACAACAGAAATACCCTTTAGCCCACTTTTCGGAAACCTCAAAATAGGAAGCAACTATTTGTCCAACTACGACCTTCCCCATTTGCCCCCTCCTAACGGAGAGGTCGATGATATAAACCATTTTTCTGGACCCAATTTTGATCCAACTATTCTTTCACCCTCCGTCAAACATTTTTATGAACAAACTTCTTCTTATTCACTCAATTTTCGCGTATTTTGGCATTTTCCATTTAGAACTGGAGCATTTGTGGCTAGCTACTTGACCTCCTACATCGAACAATTAAACCTCCCTGGAAAAAACGGTGAACTCCACGAAATGAAAAGTGAATTTGTCACTATTCCCCCTTCACTTGATCCCCGCAATGGAACCCGGGCCTGGATCCGAACCAATCCTTCCAATGAAACCATCTTCGTCGCATTCTATGCTACTCATAAGAGAGAATCTACAACCTACGTTAATATCGCAGCCCCCTTACCTTTCTCCAATCTTAGTACTGTTTTAAATATCAAAAACTTTGAATCTGGACTTGAGCTAAACACTCTTCCATCTACTAGTGATGGGGGCATCTATCTCGTTACTCCTATAGGGCCCATTTCTCTCCCCCTATCCCAAAGATTCCAAGTTTTACCCTCTACTTCTTTTCCCTCTTCAAATCTCCCCCCCGAAACTATAATAGCAACCCATGAAATGTGGGTATTTGGACTTAAATTTCTTACAATATCCTACATAGCTAATAAAACCTAACTCGATGAGTTTAATTGCAACTCAAAAGTACTCCGAATATGGCCGAAGATTTTTTGATGCTAAACCCCGGTCCTGTACCTCTCTCAAAAAATGTAAGAGAAGAAATGGCCCGCACGTTAGTTTCTCATAGGTCTCCTGAATTCGCAGAAACATATCAACAATTCCGAGATGGTCTAGACTATGTGTTTCGACACTCCACGATCGATGGAAGATCTAGTACTGATAACGGAATGAGCATACCACTTATGGGAACTGCAACCATGGGGATGGAATCAGCAATCATCAACCTAGCTGGCCCAAAAGACGAAGTAGTGGCATTAGATAATGGAAAATTTGGAGAACGCTTTGTGGATATTGCAGATCGAAATTGCCTAGTTAAACCCATTCGAGCGAATTGGGGCGATTCTTTTGACATGGAATCTATCAAAGAAACAATTACCTCCAATACTCATCTAGTCGCAATGGTCCACCAAGATACCTCTACAGGAATCATGAATCCCATCAAAGAAGTCGGGGAAATAGCGAAAGAAAATGGGGCCTTTTTCGTAGTAGATGGGGTCTCTAGTATTGGAGGCGATGAATTCAAAATCGACGAATGGGGTGTAGACGTAGTTGTCGCAGATGCACAAAAAGCGTTAGCTTCTCCTCCTGGAATTAGTGCAATTTTTGCCACCGAACACGCACTCGAATCCTTCGATAACACCCACGCTGGATATTACCAAGACCTCCCTGCTTACGTCAAAACGACAAAACAAAACAAAACACCATTCACTAGTGCTGTAACTCTAGTACGGGCGTTCGTAGTCGCACTAGAGAACATCAAAGAAGAAGGAATTCAAAATAGAATTTCCCGCCACAGAACACAAGCCCTAGCAAATCGTACATCGTTTATGGATATGGGCCTTCCAATGTTTCCAAATTTATATGATCATAGCGACTATTCAAATACCGTGACTGTTGTCAATCTACCCGATCCCATTTCTGGTAATTCTTCGGACTTTTTCAAAGCGATGAAACAAAGAAATGTTTCTGCTAGTGGGGGGCATGCACACCTCAAAAATCAAATCTTGCGCATGTCAAATATGGGGGATCTTTCAACTGCACAAGTACTTCGAGGAATTCAAACAGTCGGAGAAGCCCTATGCGATTGTGGAATCAACGTAGATACCGATTCTGCTCTTGATATCGCGGAAAAAATACTATAATCTATGTCCAATATTTCCAGTAAATATTCTCAATTATTAGTTATATTTATTCAAACAATTATACGTAACAGTTATATTACCCCCCATAAATATACATAATACAAAACTTTGGTCTACAAAGAGGAAAATATCATGAATACCACACGAGACACAGTGGATTTCGGCGAATTCACATTCGCTTGCGGTGAATCCATCCCAAATCTAACGCTGGCATACGAAACTTATGGTGAATTCACCGGCGATAATGCCATCTTAGTCTGCCACGCACTAACTGGAAGCACGCATATGGCCGGCCATCACAGAACCGATACCACCGGCCAAGCACGTGCATGGTGGGACACCATGGTTGGTCCTGGAAAAGCAATCGATACTATTGATTATTATATTGTCTGTGTCAATTTAGTTGGATCTTGTTATGGTTCCTCTGGCCCCTCTTCAATTTCTCCGGAGACTGGGTCTCCCTACGCCACTACATTCCCTCCCGTAACTGTCACTGACTGGACACATTCACAAAGAATGCTTCTAGATCACCTAGGAGTCGGTCGTTTACACGCTGTTATTGGGGGTTCTGTAGGGGGAATGAACGCGTTGGAGTGGGCTAAAGTTTACCCCGATGATATAAACCGACTCATACCAATTGCAACAGCAGCAAGATTAGATTCCCAATGCATCGCACTGGATTCCATCGCAAGTAGATCTATTACTGGAGATCCAAACTGGAATGGAGGTAATTACTACGGTTCTACTCCCCCATACCATGGATTAGCACAAGCAAGAAAAATTGGCCATGTAATGTACCTTTCAAAAGAATCAATGCTAGCTAAATTTGGTAGGAGATCTGCTGGGAGGGATTCACTCTATGATTTTTCACCATCGGATCCAGCAGCAGCATTCTTTCCCTACACCGAAGTCGAATCTTATTTAGATTATAATTCTGAAAAGTTCACAACTAGATTCGATCCTAATAGTTACCTCTACTTACTCCGAGCAATGGATAATTATGATTTATCTTCTGGATATGAGTCCGATTCCGATGCAATTTCTGCATTTACCGGAGAAGTTCTCTTGATATCCTTTACCGGAGATTGGCACTTCCCTAGTTCTACCTCCGAAGAACTAGCACATTCTTTTAGAGAGGCAAATATCAACACAATCCATCATGTCATCGATTCACCATATGGGCACGATGCATTTCTCGTAGAACCAAACAACGTTGGTCCTCCCATCTCCGGGTTCCTCTCGGATGGAATAAATTCAAGTTCAATTACGGATACACTATCTGAACCAAAAAGCAAATTCGCCCCTGTCCATAATAGCCTCTTCTCCAATTAAGCCGGATCTCTCACAAAATATTTTTTTCTGCTAGTAGATCTCGCAATTCTCCCACTGTATCCACAACAACATCACAATACTCCTTCACAATCATTTTTGGTCTGAATCCTATAGAAAAACCAGCCCTTTCTAACATGGGGATGTCATTAGCCCCATCTCCAATAGCGACCACCTGTTCTATTGGTATCTTTGCCATTGTACAAATTTTATCTAGGGCCTCTCTTTTTGATTTATGGATCAATTCCCCACGTACTTCACCTGTAAGATGTCCTTTCTCTACCATGAGATCATTAGCAACAATCCAATCTACACTTGTATCTGAATTTTCTAGTGCCCTTTCTACCCCCTCTAAAAATCCTCCCGTTATGATTGCAATTTTTATATTTTTTTCTTTTAAATTTTCTAATAATTCCCCCATACCTGGGCGCAAAAACGTATTTTGATAAACCCTACCTGCATTTTCCTCCGAGAGTCCTTTTAACAAACCTGTCCGTAAATTGAGACTCTCCCCAAAACTTATCTCACCCCGCATCCCCTTTTGTGTAATTTCACTTATCTGGGATCTGTGGCCCACTTCCGTAGCCAATTCAACTATCATTTCCCCCTCTGATAATGTCCCATCGAAGTCAAATGCAATAAGCTGCACAACACTTTCCAGGGCTCTTCATATATATATTTTCTTAAAACTCCCCCCTGCTTCCATAAGAAAGTGTTAATAATCGTCGACTAGTCTTCCCAAGTCATGAAGGTCATAGTAGCAGAACCTATCGACAACTCTGGCTTGGATACTCTCAAAGAAGCTGGACACGAAGTGGAATTGGCATACGATTCCACTGAAACAGAACTTTTAGATTTGGTTAAAAACGCCAGTGGCCTCGTAGTTAGATCTGGTACTTCTGTTAATAGAACCTTAATCGAAGCTGCACCGAATCTTATCATCATTGGGCGCGCTGGCGTGGGAATAGATAACATCGACCTGGACGCTGCTTCTGATAATGGTGTTATTGTTGTGAATGCACCCGAAGGGAACATACGTGCAGCAGCTGAGCACACCATTGCAATGACATTTGCAATAGCGAGAAAAATCCCCCAAGCTCATATCTCCCTTAACGATGGAAAATGGGAGAAGAAAAATTTCATTGGGTTAGAACTTGATGGAAAAACTGCAGGAATAGTAGGACTAGGGCGAGTGGGTCAAGAAGTAGCCAAGAGATTTCTTTCACTTGGAATGAATATTGTGGCATTCGATCCTTATATTTCTCAAGATCGAGCAGACCAACTTGGTATCACCCTAATGGATCTTCCCACTTGCATGGACAACGCAGACGTCCTTACAATTCACACCCCACTCACCCCCGAAACAAAAAATCTCATCGGAAAGGAACAACTCACAAAATTAAAAGGTGGTTATCTGATCAATTGCGCACGAGGTGGTATAGTAAATGAGTCTGCATTAGCAGAAGCGATATCAGATGGTGTCCTCGCAGGAGCTGCTATAGACGTTTTTTCTGAAGAACCTGTCTCTCCTGACAATCCCCTTCTTGGCTTACAAAATGTTATTGTCACCCCCCATCTTGGAGCGAGCACAGAAGCTGCACAAGAAAATGTTTCTCTCGATATAGCCAAACAGATAATCGCAGCATTGGCTGGAAACCCCGTTGAAAATTCTCTTAACTCTCCCTCCATCGACGAGGCAACCTTCTCAAAAATATCTCCCTATATAGGTCTCATGGAAACTGCAGGAAACCTCGCTGTTCAATTACTCGAAAATCCCGTCAATTCCATTGAATTAACCTATTCTGGGGAGATTGCATCTTTGGATGTCAGTCTTATCACTGCAAGTGCACTCAAAGGTGTTTTTACCTCACTTGAGTGGAGAATTAACTCTGTAAATGCTCTCCGAGTGGCCCAAGAACGTGGGGTCAATATTCAAGAGAACAAACACCCTCTTATAGATGGTTTTCAAAGTTTAATCTCTGTCACTCTCCGAAGCGAAACTAAATCTATATGCATAGAAGGCACAGTCTTTGCCAATAACGACCCTCGAATTGTCAGCATAGATGGTTTCCGAGTCGACGCAATTCCCTCTGGTCATATGCTTATTTCCCGAAATCTAGATCGACCCGGAGTTATCGGATTCATAGGCACGATCTTGGGTGAACATACAATAAATATTGGGGCGATGTTTAATTCTAGAGAAAATATCGGTGGCGGAGCACTCACTGTGTATAACATCGACGACCCAATCTCTGATGACCTCCGAAACCAATTGATATCTGATGACCGTATCACTGATATCTATTGCATTTCTCTAAACGGATGAAAAATACTTTCAGTTTAAAATAGCTTGCATAACATCTTCCACACTTGCAGGAATTTCTTTTGGAGCCTCCCTAGCAAAACTTGCTGCATCTGGATCTTTTAGTAATATCCCTGTGGCCAAACAGACAACATACTCTTCTTTTCCAACTACGCCCTCTGAACGTAGTTTCCTTAAACCCGCAACCGAAGCAGCAGAAGCAGGTTCCACTCCAATTCCTTCCTCTGCCAACTCACATTGAGCTGCTAATATTTCCCCATCTGAAACAGTTATTGCAGTCCCCCCTGTCCCTCGTATTGCCGGAAGGGCCTTCGGGGAGTTTACCGGATTTCCAATCCTAATCGCTGTCGCCTTTGTTTCCACACTTGGCCATCTTTGAACATGATTAGCACTACTTTTTATTGCTTCAACAATAGGCGCTGCACCTTCTGCTTGTATAGCTGTGATTTTTGGTACATCTTCCACTTTAAGAGCACCACTAGCCACTAATTCTCTAAAACCTTTGTACAATGCTGCCGTATTCCCCGCATTACCCACTGGTAATATAATTCTATCTGGATATCTGCCCACTTCTTCCAGCGATTGCTCGAGTATTTCAAATCCAATAGTTTTCTGGCCTTCTAATCGAAATGGGTTTACAGAGTTCAATAAATAAACCTCACCTTCATCTGCCAACTTGGTCACAATATCAAGACATTCATCAAAATTTCCGTCCAATTGTAATATTTTTGCACCATGCAAACTTGCTTGAGCAACCTTCCCCATCGCGACCTTCCCTGCGGGGAGCAACACGATTACTTCCAAACCAGCCCTCGATCCGTAAGCTGCCAAAGACGCGCTAGTATTTCCGGTCGAAGCACAGGCTAATCTTTTTACACCTAATTCTTGGACTACACGGACGCCCACCGTCATTCCTCTATCTTTGAAGCTCCCTGTTGGATTCATCCCCTCATGTTTAATTCTTAAAGCCTCTACTCCTACGTCGGATTCTATTCTAGGTACTGTGTACAGCGGAGTGTTTCCCTCCTTTATGCTAACTCCCATTTCAAATGGTAATGACGCCCTGTACCTCCAAACACCACTCCCTGAAAAATCTTCAAACGTCGGGAGATTTTCATATCTTACTTCCAATAACCCTCCACATTTTTGGCATCTATATATCACAAAATCGAATGGGGGGTATGTTTTTCCACATTCAATACAAGTTAACCAGACATCCCCTTTAATGGAACTAGGTTTAATTTGTCCAATACCTTCGATTGTTAGGTCTGCCATCAATAATTCTCAAATGGTGTCTGTGGTCAAAAAAGAAGTGGTCTATGCGATCTAACAATCTAACCTTCTGACCTCATCAAGATAGTTTCAAAAACCTCGGAAGCATATCTCTCACAATGGATAGAAATGATATCCTTTCTTGGACATCCGACTTCCCCGCAAAACCGGGTGTATATTTATTTTACTCCCAAGATTTTCCAATCTATATAGGAAAAGCAGTCAATCTCCGATCACGAATCCGATCCTACACCGATCCTATATCTCCCCGAATCCAACAAATGGTGCAGAAAGCAGATCGAATTGATATCTCTATAACCAACACAGAAACCCAGGCGTTACTGCTAGAAGCAAATCTAATCAAATGCCATGCGCCCAAATACAACGTTCGTTTACGAGACGACAAATCTTATCCACTCATCCAAATTTCTAACCATGCTTTCCCCCGTATAGAAGTAACCCGGGATCCTGATACTAAAGCAAAAGTATATGGACCTTTCACCGACCGAAAAAAAGTGGATGAAACAGTCAAAGCAATACGAGAAACTTTTGGAATCAGGGGGTGTTCTGACCACAAATTTTCAGGTAGATCCCGCCCATGCCTGGATTACGACCTTGGTTTGTGCACCGCCCCTTGTGTTGATTATATATCCCAAGATCAATACCTATTGGATGTTTCTTCCACAGAAGCATTTTTTCACGGTGCAACTGGAACTTTACTCGAACCTCTCTTGAAAAAAATGGATTCCTCCGCAACCAACCAACAATACGAACAAGCGGCCACTCTTCGAGATCGAATAGATGCGGTCCGAGGACTCCATGGAGGCGGAGATGCTGTTCAAAAACATGGGGAATCAAAAACAACTGATGTTCTCGCCGTTTCTATAGAAGGTACCCATTCTATCGTTTCTCGTTTTCATATTGAAAAAGGAATGCTACTCGACCGTGAACAACATTTACTCGATACCCCCGATCACTCAACCCCCGAAACAGTACTCTCAGCTTTCATATCTCAATATTATGCAGATAGAATTCTACCCAACAATTTAGTCCTATCCGACCGACCTCATGACTCTGAAATTTATACTTGGCTAGATTCAGAACATGTCGAAATATCCACTCCAACTACAGGAAGAGAAGCCGTTTTAGTCGAAATGGCACTCAAAAACGCCCGTCAAAATTTTGTTCCTACCGATGCCATTCTTGCACTTCAAAATTCTCTTTCAATTTCAAAAGCAACCCGAATAGAGGCTTTCGATATAAGTCATTCTACCGGAGAAGATGTAGTCGGAAGCAATGTCGTCTTCGTAGATGGTTATCCGGAAAAATCTTCTTACAGACGACTGAAACTCAAAGAAACCAACGACGATTACTCTAACATGTATGATCTTCTAGCTTGGAGGGCAGATCGTTCCATCTCTGGAACCGATTCACGTCCAGTCCCTGATTTACTCATAGTCGATGGGGGTTCAGGTCAATTGAATGCAGCTTTAAAAGCCCTTTCTGATCTAAAATGGGATGTACCTGTTATCGCACTTAAAAAACCAAATGATATTATCATAACCCCAACTGGAAATCAAACTTGGCCATCAAATGCTTCCCACTTACACCTGATCCAACGCATCCGAGATGAAGCACATAGATTTGCTCTCGCTTATCACCGCCACTTACGCGACGACGTCACAACAACCCTGGATTCTATATCTGGAATAGGACCTGAACTTAGAAAAAGACTTTTCCAAAATTTTGGATCTATAGATGGAATTCGCCGCGCTTCAGTGGTCGAACTCTGTGGTATACAAGGCATTGGAAAACAAACAGCAATGAAACTTAAAAATCAACTTTAATTCGTTCTATTCTTCAGGAAGTATCCAATTATCTTCACTTTTAAATTTTTTCTGCAATTCTCTAATTCTATCCCTAATATCCGCTGCGAGTTCAAACTCAAGATTCTCTGCAGCCTCTCTCATCTTTTCACCTAGAACTTCACATACCTCTAAAGCCTCATCATAATCTTTTGGCTGTGCCTTCCCAATGCCACCTGTATTCGTTCGCATACCCGGTAAACCCGAATCACCAACCGACTTTTCAATCGATTTAGGAACATGCCCATATTCTCTATTAAAAGCTTCTTGTGTCACCCGCCTACGTTCGGTCTCAACCATGGCCGCTTCCATCGACCGAGTAATCCGATCTGCGTACAATACAACCTCTCCATTTATATTCCGTGCCGCCCGCCCAATTATCTGAATTAGTGCCCGTGTAGAACGTAGGAACCCTTCTTGATCTGCATCCAATACCGCCACCAACGAGACTTCTGGAAGATCAAGTCCTTCTCTTAACAGATTAATTCCAACTAATATATCAAACTCCCCCAGCCGCAAACCCCGAATTAATTCATATCTCTCCAATGTTTTTGTTTCACTGTGCATATATTCTGCATCAAAACCGGCCCCCACTAAATATTCTGTTAGATCTTCGGCCATTCGTTTCGTCAATGTCGTCACTAAAACCCTTTCTCCACCCTCAATTTTTAAACGAATTCTCTCCATCAAATCATCTATTTGATTTTTAGCAGGCATAACTACTATTTCGGGATCAACTAAATACGTCGGCCTGACTATTTGTTCTACGATCTGATCTGAAACTTCCAATTCGTAATCTCCTGGAGTGGCAGACAAATAGAGAGTTCGAGTATCTATACTTTCAAATTCTTCAAATGTCAACGGGCGATTATCATAAGCAGTAGGCAATCGAAATCCATTTTCCACTAGTGCCTCTTTCCGTGATCGATCCGCTGCAAATTGTCCCCGAATTTGGGGCAACATTTGATGTGATTCGTCTACGACAATCAAAAATTCTTCTGGGAAGTAATCAATCAAAGTATATGGAGAATCCCCCGAAACCCGATTAGAAAGATGTACTGAGTAGTTTTCTATCCCCGGAACATGACCCATTTCCCTCAACATTTCCACATCGAACCTAGTCCTGTCTTCTATCCTCTGAGCAGCAACCAAATCCCCCCTCCGTTCAAAATATTTTATCTGCTCTTCCATTAGAGATTCAATTTCTGAAATAGCATTGTCCAATCTTTCCATCGGAATAGAATAGTGCTCGGCAGGGTGAATCAATACCACAGGATCTTCTCCTTTTAACTTTCCCTCTAGTGGATCAAACCTAGTTATTCTCTCAATTCGATCGCCCCAAAACTCAATTCGTATTGAGTATTGCCCATAAATAGGATATATCTCAATCGTATCTCCTCTGACTCTAAATTTCCCATGAGAAAAATCAATATCATTTCGCCGATAGTTTAGATTGACTAGATCTCGAACCACTTCATCTCTATCAATCTTCTGCCCTTTTGATAATCTAATGGCCATGTCCTCATAATCTGCAGGATCTCCCAAGCCGTATATTGCAGAAACAGAAGCCACTACGATAACGTCCTTCCTGGTTAATAGAGAATGGGTTGCAGAATGACGGAGGCGCTCTATTTGTTCATTTATTGACGCATCTTTTCCGATATATGTGTCCGTCTGTTCTATGTATGCTTCCGGTTGATAGTAATCATAATGCGAAACAAAATATTCCACTGCATTATCTGGAAACAATGTTCTAAATTCTTCGTATAGTTGTGCAGCAAGTGTTTTATTGTGGGTAATAACCAGCGTTGGAATCCCTAACTTTTCAATTGCCCACGAAACTGTGTTTGTTTTACCCGAACCTGTTACTCCTAACAATATTTGACGTTTCATTCCCTCTTGGAATCCCTTCACAACATTCTCTATGGCATTTGGCTGATCTCCTGCAGGATCAAACCCGGCCTCCACACGAAATTCATTCCCATCCAGCCCCATTATCTCACGCTAGCAACTGTAACTATTTCAGACAAACGTTATTCCACTTGATCTACTATTTTTTCAAACCCATTCTTTCAATACGATGGAATCAAACATAGAAGCACATATCCAAGCCCCATCTTCTGTAATATCTGCTATTATGAGGTTTGGAGTCTCCCCATCCATGTCAATAGAAGCCATGACCTCGTGGCTATCTCTGCTTCTTGATACTCCCACCATATCGTGCGAATTGCTGTCATTTAACATAAACCCGTCGAAATACTTTTCCTCACCCACCTTTCACAAGCTAAAAGACAGTAATTAAAACCCATGACCAATATAGACGTTCTAAACGAGCTGGCAAAACGCAGGGGATTCTTTTTTTCTGCAAATGATTCCTATGGTGGATTGGCAGGATTTTACGCGTATGGTCCTATGGGTGCCGCATTAAAAAGTAATATTGAAAATTCTTGGAGAACGAAATTTGTTATCGAAGAAGGTCACTTTGAAATTTCAACCCCCACTATCTCCCCTTCCCCTGTATTCAAAGCATCGGGACATCTAGATGGATTCGATGATCTTCTTATAACCTGCTCAACGTGCGAAATATCCTATCGAGCTGACCATTTACTTGGGAGTCAACACACACTTCTTCAATCTTCAGACGTTTCTGCTAAAGAGTTCAAAAAACTCCTCTCTAAATATTCCCTTACTTGCCCCTCTTGTAAAAATACCTTGGACGATTCAACCTTGCAGGAATTCAACCTCATGTTCGCCACAAAAGTTGGACCTGGTTCTCAAACCCCCGGATATCTCCGCCCCGAGACCGCACAAGGAATTTTTGTTGAATTTCCAAGACTATCTGATTATGCGCGTGGAAAATTACCATTTGGAGTAGCCCAAATCGGAACTTCTTATCGGAACGAAATTAGCCCCAGAAAGGGACTCACCCGATTGAGAGAATTCACACAAGCAGAATTAGAACTATTCATTCATCCCACCGACCTTGGCCCAGAAATTACTCCAACAACTACTAAACTTCCTCTCTATTCCGTTTCTCAACAAGAATCAAACGGGGATATCGAATTTGTAACACCTACCGAAGCAATAGACGAAAACATAATTGAAAATCGATGGCTAGCATATTATTTAGAACTCTCTACCAACTGGTATGATTCCATTGGCATTGACCTCACCCGATTCCGATACCGACAGCATATGCCCAGTGAATTAGCACATTATGCATCAGACTGTTGGGATGCCGAAGTAGAAATTGATGGAGATTGGATCGAAATAACTGGATTCGCACATCGTGGGAATTATGATCTTTCTAAACACAACACCCATTCATCAGCTGATTTTACGATGTTTATTCCTCTCGATGAACCCCAGGAGAAACTACAAACTAATCTAAACCCAGACATGGGTTACTTCGGACCAACTTTCGGAAAATTAACCCCCGAAATACTATCCAAAATAGATGAAATGGCATCGGAAGATTCCACTATTTTTGATTCCCCTGAATTATCTGTAGAAATCGATGGAACTACACATTCCATTCCTTCAGAATATCTTCATCCTACAACAGAAAAAATCACCGTGACCGGTGAACGCATACTACCTCATGTGATCGAACCATCATTTGGCATTGATAGAATTATCTACTCTATACTTGCCCACACTTTCCATGAAGATACGATAGATGGCGAGGCACGGTCCTTACTTTCTATCCCCTCTTCAATCTCCCCAATTTTTGTGGGCGTATTCCCCCTACTAACTCGCGATGGTTTAGATACGGTCTCACAAGATATAGCTTCCAATCTACGTACAAGTGGCCTATCTGTTCTTTACGACGAGTCTGGTAGTATCGGAAAACGTTACCGTCGCCAAGATGAGGTTGGAACTCCTTTTTGTGTCACCGTTGATCACCAATATTTTGAAGATCAAACCGTGACCCTTAGAGAACGAAATTCAGCGATGCAAATAAGGATCGATGTTGATTCCCTGTCTACAATATTGGAAAGTCTTCGAAATGGGTCTTCTATCTTTTCTGATCTTAAATAATCCCAACGAATACCTTAACACCACAGGTTTCGAATTTACAAATTGAATCGGTGATGCAAGAAGAGAATTCAGTTAGTGTTCAACACCCACTCATACGTTCGGGCACTCTCGAATCGAGACCGTATCAATTAAAACTCGCCGAAAAATCACTTTCTGAAAATACTCTGGTCTGCTTACCAACCGGTCTCGGAAAAACTGCAATTAGTCTATTAGTAACCGCCCATCGACTAAATCAAAATGAAGGAAAATCTTTGCTCCTTGCCCCCACAAAACCACTCGTAAATCAACATACAAACGATTACCGAAACTGGTTGAATTTATCTACATCCGATATTGTATCTTTCACTGGAGAAATACCCCCCAAACAACGCAGTGAGCTGTGGGACCAAGCCACTGTTATCGTATCAACTCCTCAGGTTATTCAAAACGATCTAATCAGCGGGAGAATTTCACTCAAAGATGTAGTTCACTGCACCTTTGATGAATGCCATAGAGCAACTGGAAACTATGCCTACACTTATATTTCAGAACGATATGTTTCCGATGCATCAAATCCTCTTTCCACTGGTCTTTCTGCATCTCCTGGAAACGATGTTGAGTCCATTCTTACCATTTGCAATAATCTCTCCCTTTCAAAAACTGAGATACTCACCGAAGAAGACCCCGAAGTTGCTCCTTTTGCTGGAAAAACCAATATCGAATGGGTCCGAGTGAACCTATCCCCTGAGGCAATAGAAATTAGAAATTTACTCCGCAACCTAATGAAAAAACGTCTCACTCGAATGAAATCTATAGGAATTTCAGTCCCTTCATCAAATAGTTTATCCGAGAGTGATCTCCGAAAACTTAGATCTCAAATCCAATCTCAAATCGAAGCAGGGAATGGAGATGGTTACGAAGCCCTTTCTCTCCATGCAGAACTTAGAAAAATAAAAGTCGGAATCAACTACGTAGAAACTCAAAGTGTAGATGCATTAAACCAATACCTTGAACGTCAAAAGAATGCATCCCGAACATCTGGGGCTTCGAAAGCAGCTCAAAGATTTATATCCGACCCATTAACTCAGCAAGCAAAACACCTATCAAAAAAACATCAAGGACTTCACCCAAAATTTGAAACTACCCGTGTCCTAATCGCAGAGGAACTCGGAATTTCCGGCGGTGTACGTGTTATTGTTTTTACCGAATCACGAGATACTGCAGATTCCCTCACTGAATTTTTATCCCCCGTTTTTTTGACAGAACGATTTGTTGGGCAAACTACTAGGGACGGATCCACTGGAATGACACAAAAACAGCAACACGAAACAATCTCTAAATTTAAGAACGGGGATTTCAACGTTTTAGTTTCAACCTCAGTCGCCGAAGAGGGCCTAGATATCCCTGACGTAGATCTAGTCATTTTCTTTGAGCCTGTCCCCACAGCAATTCGGACCATACAACGCCGAGGTAGAACTGGGAGAGGGACTCGAGGAAAAGTAATTGTTATTATAGCAAACGACACTCGTGATGAAACTTATTTTTGGATTTCTCGAAAAAGAGAACAACAAATGCACAACGAACTGAGGTCTTTAAGATCTTCCATTGCAAAATTAGACACCAAATTGCCCCCCACAAATCCCCCTCCCCATCCCCAACCAACGCTCACAGATTTTGCTACCACCAATGCCCCATCTGATATCGAAATCATCATCGACCAAAGGGAGCTAAACTCTTCAATAACCAAGCAATTAGCTTCCAACGAAAATATACAAATTAAGCTAGAAACCCTCTCAGTGGGGGACTATATACTCTCTGACCGTGTTGCAGTCGAACGAAAAACAATCGATGATTTCCTAGATACACTTGTTGGGGCCGACCGATCCTTATTTGATCAGGTGAAAAACCTATCTCAAAACTACTCCCGCCCACTCGTTATCATAGAAGGGGAGGGATCTTTATACTCTAAACGAAATATACATCCCAACGCAATCAGAGGGGCTCTGGCCTCCCTCGCAATAAATTTCGGAGCTAGTGTATTAAGAACATCCGACGAAGATGACACCGCACAAATGCTTGAATTAATCGCACGCAGAGAACAAATTTCCACAGGGAGATCTATACAGATTCACGGATCAAAATCCCAAAAAACCCTCTCCGAACAACAAGAATATGTAGTTTCTTCAATGGCAGAAATAGGCCCGATAACCGCCCAACTATTGTTATCCCACTTCGGCACTGTCGAAGCTATCATGTCAGCTAACGAAGACCAACTCCAACAGGTAAAGGGAGTTGGAAAAATAACAGCAGAACGTATTAAGAAAATCACCTCTTCTTCTTATTCTCCATAACATTTCGACCATTTACATAGGCTGTATTTGAGTCGCCGCTATACCTATGCCCAACCAGACCCACTATCTTTCATGGTAACTGTAATAGCCATGCAAATAGTAGGCGCAGTCTGCGTCATTATCGGAATAGTAATGAATATCGACCCAGTCGGCTTCAACGAGAGAATAATGGGTAAGGTTGTCAAATCAGCCGTTAAACCGCTTGCCGGCCTGAGGCTCCCACTCGGAGGTAGTCTCATGGCCATTGGTATTATCAATCTCTACTGTAGTTTGACGATAACGAGCGCCGATGCGCTGAAATCTATCCTTCTGGCAACTGCAATTGGGGCAATAGTTATAGCGGCTACTGTCATATCTGCAAAACTCCGTGGTTTCAGTGACGGAATCCCTCCAATTCCCATCGCCGTGTTAAGCATTCTGACAGCCATTTGTCTCTATGCCTCATTGATCGCATAGCCAGAATATACACCACCCCAAAAACGAGGCAGTGACGGGATCAAGATCTTGTAGGCCAACTATTGCGACCCACTATAAATTTGATCCACTCTTCTACTCCATGTTTACTATTTTCATTAAATAAAATTTCTAACAGTGGACAACAGATTTCTATTGCAATAGATCCCTTTTATTAGTTTCACTCACCAATTTCATCCATAGCCTGAAGAACTTCAGTGGCTTCTTTTATCGCACTTAAGTATTCTTTCATTTTCTGTATATCTTCTTCTTCTTCCACTTTTTTTGTGAGGTCTTCTATCTTATCTAGTATCGCAGAACGAACCCCGATCAGGTGTTCTCCCTTTTCCTCTCGTTCAACTTGACCCCTTTGAGCATCTACATTTTTTCCAGTTGTAATTTGTTCTCCGTTTTTGCAGCTTGGGCAAAATTCTTTTCCCTCCTGACGAAAAATAGGATCTCCACATGTTTTACAGTGTTTTCTAGTCATAGTTGCACCTTGCAACAAGAGAGAACTCATTACTCGCGCCGATTCCCTGCTTTTGGCTTCTTTTTCAAATTGCAAACGAAGTTTTTCCCTTTCCGCTTCTTTATCAATTTTTGCCATTGATATCTCTAAAAATCCATCGACACAAAAATCCTCCGAAGAGCCAGTTATTCTCCCGTTCCTTTTCGAAGCACTTTAAATATTCGACTGAGTTGTTTCTGATAATGTCAAAAATTTCTATTATCGGAGCAGCAGGAACGGTAGGCTCTTCATTTGGATATCATTTAGCAGTCCAAGCCATAGCAGATGAAATAGTATACGTCGATATCCCCTCGAAACACTCTTTCACGGTTGGACAAGCAGAAGACACAAACCACGCCCTGGCCTATCATTCTGACACCAATGTCTCTTGCGGGGACTATTCAGACACAGAAAATTCCGATATCATAGTTATCACTGCTGGAAAACCAAGACAACCTGGACAAACTAGAATCGACCTAGCCGCTGATAATATTGCCATTTTGGATTCTATTATTAATTCCCTTTTAGAATACAATGACGATTTTATATCGATTATAACAACCAATCCTGTAGATTTACTAAATCGACATGTATTCGAATCGGGTGACCGCCCCCGGGAAAGCGTACTAGGGTTTGGTGGCATTCTCGATTCTGCACGATTCCGTTACACACTTTCTAAAAAACTTTCTCTCCCTGTCACTGATATCGACGCAACAATTTTAGGTGAACATGGCGATTCTCAAGTGCCTATTTTTTCTCAAATCAAACTCCCTGGAAACACTACCCCTGCATTTTCAACCGATGAAAAAGAATCCATTCTCTCTAACTTAAAAGAATCTGCAATGCGCGTAATTGAACAGAAAAAAGCTACCCAATGGGGGCCCTCAGCAGGATTATACCACATGGTGGCCTCCATCCTAGAAAACAATAATCAGACCTATCCTTGTTCCGTGGTACTCGAAGGGGAGTATGGTTTATCCGATGTTAGTCTTGGTGTTCCCATCCATCTTGGCCCCTCGGGAATGAAGGAAATTCTTGAATGGAATCTTTCTCCCACGGAAGAAGATGCTCTCAAAAAATCAGCAGAAAAATTAGCTTCTGAACACGCCCTTTTAAAATAACTCGATCGAATTCCTCATACAATTTTATTCCCTGCATCATCATATAATTTTATTGCATCAACCGGACATACCCGTGCAGCCATTTCCGCCTCAAATTCTTCCCCCTCTGGAACTTCCATTATGAATATGTCTTCTCCTTCTTCTATTGAATCTCTTAAATCAGCTTTCCCCCGTTTGAGATTTTTCTGAAATCCTTCCCATTCATGAACACATTGAAACATCCCTGTGCAGGTATATCTATCAAATTCTATTTTCATATTTACCCCTTCGTCTTAGTTTGTCTTATGTATACCGAGATTTAGCAACTAATATCAAAAAATTCTATCCACCATACTCATTACTTCTGCTAACTTCTTATTATCAACAGACGTGAATGTAGATGACCTATCTGATCTGCCTAATAATGCAATAGATCTGCTCAAATCTAGCGGAGTACACACACTCTACCCTCCTCAAACAATAGCTGTCGAAGCAGGAATCACTCAAGGAAAAAGTGTAGTAGCAAGTGTCCCCACAGCCAGTGGGAAAACTTTCATAGCCGAGTTAGCAATGCTTTCGACAATAGCTCGTGGAGGAAAAGCACTCTACATAGTCCCCTTGCGAGCCCTAGCCAACGAAAAAAAACAAGAATTCGATAGATTCGATTCCATTGATATATCTGTAGGAAGTTCAACCGGAGATTATGAAAGCACCGACGATTGGCTAGCAACCAAGGATATCATCGTTGCAACTTCTGAAAAAGTAGACTCTTTAATTCGAAATTTTGCCCCCTGGATTTCCGATTTAACTTGTGTTGTCGCAGACGAAATTCATCTCTTAGACGATGCTTCTAGAGGGCCAACTCTAGAAATGACTTTGGCAAAACTGATTCACATCAATCCCAATATACAAATAGTTGGCTTATCCGCAACTATCGGGAATGCCGATCAAATCGCAACTTGGCTCGACGCAACCTTGGTTACATCAACATGGAGACCTATCTCTCTGCGAACTGGTGTTTACTATGATACTTCCATTCATTTTGACGATGGAACTATTCGTGACATTCCTAAAAAATCCAATCCAGTTGAGGACATAATCCACGATGTTTTACAAGAAGATGGATCTGCTCTAGTTTTTGTAAGTTCTCGCAGAAATGCAGAATCTGCAGCAAAAAAAATAGCTAGCGTAACTGATGGTTTTACCAACGAAACCAAACCAAATTTAATTGAACTAGCAAATCAAGTCCGGGATGAAGGTGAAACCCAATTGGCTAACACATTGGCCAATTCCATTGAAATGGGATCTGCATTTCACCACGCTGGATTGGTAAATAATCACCGCAGATTAGTTGAAAAGTCTTTTCGAGAACGTACAATAAAAGTGGTATGTGCCACTCCCACTTTGGCAGCCGGTGTCAACACACCTAGTAGACGTGTCATAGTTCGAGATTGGCGTAGATATAATTCTTTCCGTGGAGGTATGGAACCACTCTCCGTCATAGAAATGCATCAAATGTTTGGTCGGGCTGGCCGGCCCAACTTAGATCCTTACGGAGAAGCAATACTGCTGGCTTCGACACCCGACGAATTCAATGAACTTTTCGACCGATATATTGGAGCAGAACCCGAATCTGTCGAATCAAAGTTAGCTGTAGAACCTGCTTTAAGAACTCATATTTTATCTGCTATAGCTACTGGATTTGCTACCACTACGGAAGGGCTCCTAGACTTTTTAGATGGAACTCTCTATGCGACACAAACCACCAATACAAGAAGATTAAAATTTGTTACACATTCTGTGCTTGAATATTTAGAGGTCAATGGATTTCTAACCATGGTGGACGGCGATCTCTCCGCTACAAAAATAGGGGAAGAAGTTTCTCGAATTTACCTCGATCCAATGTCTGCAGCAGAGATAATCTATGGACTAAAAACTTCTGAAAATCCTAGCTCATTAGGTCTATTCCATCTCATCAGCCGTACCCCCGATACTTACCCTTTATACCTCAAATCTGGAGACCGAGAATTTTATTACCAATTGGCATACGAATCCCAATCAGAATTTTTAGGGTCTTCGCCCTCTGAATTTGACCCCCATTGGGAAGATTGGCTGTCCGCTCTTAAAACGGCAAAAATGATAGAAGATTGGACCCAAGAAACGGATGAAGAAACAATTACCAAACGCTATCGAATGGGACCTGGAGACATACGTGCTAAAATAGATACCGCAGATTGGCTACTACGCGCAGCAGAAAGACTTGCGATCTCTTTAGATCTACAATCTACTTCCACCATCAGAAATCTCCAAAGACGGGTAAAATATGGTGTAAAAGAAGAATTACTCGAATTAGTTGCAGTGCAAGGTGTGGGAAGAATTCGGGCCAGGCAATTGTTTAACCATGGAATCCACACCCGATCCGATCTACGCACAGAAGACAAACAACTTATTCTCACTGCCCTTTCTGGAAGAAAACTCACCACCGAACAAATTCTCCAAAACGCAGGGAGAACTGACTCTTCGTTGGAGGATATTTCCATCACCCGGCAATTTTCTTCTATAAAAAATAAAAAAACATCTAACCAGAAAAATGAAGATCAAGCAAATTTAGGAGATTTTAAATGATTCTCACCGAAGGGCACCTAATCGATACAGATACCTCTTCCTTTCTCGAAAATCTCACTAGAATAGCCACCGAGCAAGAATGTGTTATTCAATCATTCGATGCACGGTATATCGCTGGGAAATCCCATCTAACTCTAGCAACCGAATATTCTAAAAGGGCATTCAAACGTGGAGATTCAATTGCAAAAGACCCTGCAATAGAGCTTCTTTTATACGCTTCCGGAAGGCGTCAAATAAATCGTGCGATGGAGATGTGTATCACTCCCAAAACCACCGATGTAGTCATAGCGATTTACGGGGAAAAAGAGACGATTTCTTCTGATCTACTACAGGAATTAATTCTACCTTTTGACGTGATAAATCCCACTAAAAACCTCGAATTACTTTGTACTTTTTTCGACATAACCAAACAAGAACTTGAAGTTTCATCTGCTGATATAGAATCATTAGTCCTCGAACGCGTAGCACTTCTCAATCTATCTAAATAACTCCTTTTTCGTTTCCTGTAGTTTTATGCACTAGCACGTCGTATGGGGGTCAGGTAAAATTCATGCACCGTTACACACAACAAATCTTATTCGCTATAGTTATGTTACTAATAGATCTCCTCGTACTCCTTCCCCTTTTCATCTTCCGCGTCAACGGAATCGCTGGATATGGTGGCTGGGGATACCCCGGCCCAGGGGTCATGTTTGTAAATGTCTTACTCATTTGGCTCCTTTACATTGGAATCTTCAATGTTTTCTTGGCGGACTACGGAGGAAACATAGGAAAAAGTGTAGCAAAAGCTATCTTTGACAAAGTTCTATGATGCCTCACTCAACGTATTCCCTCTCTATTCTTAATTAGAAACACCCCCCCTATGACAAATTCGATAGGATCTCGGATTCCTTCAAAATTAGGGGAAATTTTTGTCACTGGATCTGGTACTTTCGTAGATGATATGGCATTCCCCGGAATGCTCCACGCACGTTTCGTCCGTTGCCCCCATCCACACGCAAAAATCGTTTCAATAGATACTTCGCATGCCCTTTCTATCCCTGGAGTTGAATTAGTTTGGACTTGGAAGGATATATCACCTTATCTAAGCTCTAATCATTTTGGGCATGATATCCTCGATGAAGAACCTCTTGCTATCGATCGAGCCCGTTATGTAGGAGATGAAGTTGCTATAGTTCTAGCCCACGACGCTCATACTGCTCTCGAAGCATCTGAAGCCGTTAATATAACCTATGATCTCCTACCCGCAGTCACTAGCGTCGAGGACGCTCTATCATCTACATCCCCTCTGCTACACCCCCGCCTAGATGAAGATCCTAGCTCTTCCGTCAAAGGAAACTTACTACATTCCTTTTCAATTAAAACCGGGGATGTCCCGGCAGCTCTAAAATCTCCTCATGTTTCCGTATCTGGGTCCTTCAAAACTAACCGAACTAGTCCATCTGCACTCGAGCCCCATGGAGTCATAGCTAGCTACACACCCGGAAGGGAGCTTGCTATTCATTCTCCCAATCAAAAACCCCATTCGATGGTGACTAACTTAGAAACTATATTTGGGTTTGAACCCGGATTTATCACCTGGAATGTACCTGACATTGGGGGTTCTTTTGGTACTAAAGCAGAATTACTCTCTCATGAAATTTGTGCCGCTGCACTTACACTCTCCACCCGTAAACCTGTAAAGATCATCCTCGATCGATTAGAAGAATTACAGACGGGACGAGGGCGGCCGGAAGAACATTTTAATGCATGCTTAACCGCAGATAAAAATGGTAATTTTATATCACTCACAGTTGACATGATTCAAAACACTGGAGCATACGCTTCATACGGTATCCATACCTCCGAAACACCTGGACTTCTTGCAGCCTGTCCGTATCTAATCGAACATCAAAACATATCTGGAAAAGTTGTATATACAAATGTAGTACCTTCTGGGGCTGTTAGGGGGTTCGGCGATTCCCAATATACTTTCGTCAGAGAACAACTAGTTGATGCAATCTCTATAAAACTCAATAGAGATCCCATCGATTTGAGATTGCAAAATATAGCCACGAAAGATCAAATGCCAATTACAACGGCAACTGGAATTAGATGGAGAAACACGGATTTGCCTTCTTGTATTACTGCAGTAAGAGATTCACTTTCGCCACCACCCACTCCTCCTTCAAACAATAAACTTCGAGGCATGGGAATAGCTGTTTCTGTCAAACGAAATGGAAAAAAAGGTGCGAACTCTGATTTCTCTAAAGCCACTGTTGAGGTCAATAACAAAGGCACGGTTTACATATACTCCGATGTTATCAGCGTTGGTCAGGGAACAGAAACCGGTCTTGCTCAAATAACATCAGAAATTTTGGGAATTTCTCAAAACAGAATAAAAGTTATAACTGGAAATACAGATACCATTGCAGATGGCCATGGAGTGGGCGCCGATAGAGGCACAGTTTTCATTGGAAGTGCCACTGCAAAAGCTGCAGAAAATCTTCGAGAAAAAATTATCAAAATCGCATCCAATTTCTTACAAATAGAATCTAAACATGTAACACTTTCTTCTGATAGGATATTCGATTCATCCAATCCTGACAATGGGATGGAATTCACAGAATTCGCTCGCCGCGCTAGATTCGATGATCCCTCTATTAAATTAAATCAACACGAAACCGGAGTTTCGTTAATAGGACATGCAACTTTCGAAAGCTTAGAAGCACAAACTGTAGATCCTAAAACAAGGCTGGGGAATGTTTCTCATACTTACACTCATTCTGCTGTTGGAGTAATTGTAGACGTAGACATAGGTACTGGCGATATTGACATACTGGATATATGTGTAGCAGAGGACTTGGGCTGTGTAATAAACCCCCTTTTAGTAGAGGGACAAATTCAAGGGTGCATCGGCCATGCAGCAGGGGATGTTTTTCTCGAGAACTTTACGTATGACGCCCATGGACATCCTCACAATGGAACTCTAGTTGACTACCATCTTCCAACTACTATAGACGTACCTTTGCTGACTAAAATGCATAAAATTGAATCCCCCGATCCTGCAACTTCTCATGGTCAAAGAGGAGCTGGAGAAGGTGCATTATTACCATTCCCCGCTGCGATAGCAAATGCCATTCATGATGCCACAGGTGTTCGTTTCAGAGAGCTACCACTCTCTCCTCAGAAAATTCTCCCCTCTCTTATAGACCATGGATTTTCCACCCACAAAAAATCGTAGTTTACTACTTTAATTTTACTCCACCACATGAAGAGACAAGAACGACGCTTTGTCTGATTCATGATAGATAGTATTGGTGGCAATCTGCATATCTTCCCTTGCCGCATCACAGGGGTGAACTTCAGTATTTGAATTCCTATCCCATCTTGGAAAACTACTCGAAGAAATTTCCAATCTAATTCTATGACCTGGTTTAAATGTATGGGCAACATGCCATAAATCTACAGAGATCTCATACACATCTCCTGGTTGCATGAATGTAGCTTCTTCCATTGAATCTCTATACCTAGCTCTCAAAATACCCTCTGTAACATTTCCACAGTATCCATTTGGTTCCACATCTACTAGTTTAGCTGTGAAATCCGTGTCCACTGCTGAACTTGATATGAATAACTTTGCCTCAACAGGACCTGCTATCGTCACCGCCCTATCCAAACGAGGTGTTGTGTATACTAACACATCTTCTCTTTCTTCAATCACCGACTGATCTTTTACCCCTGCCTCTTGCACCTCCGGCATTTGAATTCGACCACCCATGGTTGGAACTGGATCAAGTGGATCATACTGGTAACTATCTGGACATTGTACATCTGGGGTATCCAACAACAACGTCCCATTCCCAAACCTCGTATTTGCCTGTCCCGTACTATGCAAATAATATTTAATATCTCTGCCCTCTGGAGGCCACGCATCCGCGTTGGTCCACTCCCTAGACCCTATGTCAAAATAACGAACAAGAGGCAGTTCTTTGAGTTTCTCAGTTTCTCCTTTCAACCACGCGTCGAACCACGAAAATATAAATGGTCCAACAAAACCTGCAGCGCTGGACGCTATAGGTCCAAATACTTTATCCCCGACCCTATCATTCGCATATCCCATATATGATTCATGGGCCCATGGTCCAATTAACAACCTTTGTTCATTTTTCGGAATATCCTTTCCACTTTCTTGCAAAGCGTTGTACATATCCATATGTCCTATAGAAAAGAGATCTTGCCACCCTGTTATATCTAAAGTTGGAGCGGACACTGCAGATGCTTTCTGCGTTGTATCAATAGATTTCCAATACTCATCATAGGTTGGATGATCCAACCAATCTTGATAGTAACTCACTAATTCTCTTTCCAATCCTGGAGCATTTCTGTGTGGCAAATAAGACATACTTTCTTGCAAATGAGCGGCCGCATAGGTCAGATGTTTTTTTGCTATTTCTCTCTTACTTTCTTCCAGCCCTGACACCGCCCCTAAAGCTAATTTTATTGCCCATCTGTGGTTAAATCCCAATTCAAATGCTCCACCTGTGTATGTCCAACCTTGATGATAATTAGCCCCCGTTAGATATGCAACAGCGGCTTCCAAATGAGGTGGATTTGAAACAACAGCCTGCCTGACAGTAACGCCGAGATATGAATTTCCATATATCCCCACTTTCCCATTACACCATTCTTGTTTGGCAACCCACTCAACCGAATCATACCCATCATCAGCTTCGGTATAAAACGGAACGAATTCTCCATCCGATGTAAATCTCCCCCTGGTATCTTGAACAACAATTACATAACCGCGCTCTGGTCCCTGGATGGGATTTACCATCGGGGCCCCTGTGGACTGAGCACTAGATTTATTGTATGGAATGCGTGTTAGCAGCGCTGGGTATTCTCCATCTTCACTAGGTCGATAGATATCTGCTCTAAGAATAACCCCATCTCTCATGGGCATCGGCACATCACGTTCTACATAAAATTGCATATTGTGAAAAAGACCTTCTCGAGTCTTATACTTGTATATGCCTACTTAAGGAGCGGAAGAACTTCTTCCCCTATCAAATCCATACAATAATCATAATCGTGCAATCTAAAACGAAGATCAAAGACAATATGATCAACTCCGGCTTCAATAAACTTTCCCACCTCTTGCGCAATGTCTTCTGGTGTTCCTGCCATAATTACCCCTTCCAAGTCCTCTAGATTCTCGAATTTCCCTGATTTTGGTTTGAGCCACCATCTCTGATTATTTGCAGCATTTAGCAACCCTTCTACATTCACGGGTTCTAAAGCCTTCCCACGTGTCGTATCTGGACTGGTAGGAGGAACTACCCCTACAGTTGGCATATCTTTGCCACTCTTCTCTGATAATTCTCTCAATTGGCGCATTCTAACTCTAAATGTAGGAATGGTGATTCTCCCTGGAAACCACCCGTCACAATATTCAACCGCCCTTCTCGCAGATGCCGGTGTGGACCCCCCATACCAAATAGGTATCTCCCTCTTTGGTCTTGGGGCAATTCCCAATCCATCTACTGGAAACAATCTTCCATCATAGGTTATTTCATCATTTTCCCATGCCAATCTCATAATTTCAACCGCTTCTCTCACAGCATCAACTCTGTCATCTAAACCCAATCCCACTAGCTCGAATTCATCTTTAAACAATGTCGCACCTGCTCCCATTCCTGCAATAACTCGCCCTTCAGATAACCAATCCAAACTAGCAAATAAATGTGCCATATACAATGGATGTCTCCACGGAACTGCAACGGCAGTTCCCAATTTTAATTTTTTAGTCGCCGCTGCCAATCCTGCTAATACAACAAAAGGTTCCACCATTGTGGCACTTGATCCTTCAAACCCGTGCCCATGAAACCGTAAGAAATGATCTCTAACCCACACAGAATCAAATTCTAGTTCTTCTGCTCTTTTTGCCCCTTCTATCAGCGACGAAGCAGACGCATGCTCTCCAAAATGTGGTAACAATAATCCATAACTAACTTTCCCCATGCCCGACTATTTGGTGACTTGCATATCTATTTCTTTGCTTTGTACTCACACATCTAGATATACTGTTTGCTCTTCTACCACGATTTTGTATGTTGGAATCCTTATATCTGGATCTCCTGCATGCTCCCCAGTTTTAATATCATATGCCCATCCATGCCAAGGACATATTACCACATAATCCTCTGTGAAATATTCCTCTGGAAGTTTTCCAAGAGGAGGAACGTCTCCTCCCACTCTTTTTCTTATATCTCCTGTGCACACCGGCCCCCTTTGATGGCAACAAGAGTTAAGTAGTGCATAAAATTCCCCATCTATGTTAAATATCCCCACTTCGACTCCTTTCACTTTAACCACTTTACCCTCTCCGTGTTCTACTTCTTCTACTTTACAAACCTCAATCATACTCCAAAGACTCCCTCTGCATTTTTCCCTAGTATCCCTTCCTTTTCCTCCTCTGTTAAAAACGCCAGTTCATTTATCGCACTTGGATCATCAAAATCTTCGTGAGGATAATCCGACGCATACATAAGACGATCCGGACCCCCAATCATTTCGATAACATATTGTAGATATTTCTTATCTGGAACTATTTCCATCGGCTGAGTTCCATAATAAAATTCTTTCATATATTCTGAAGGGCGTTTTCTCATTAAGACAGCCTCATCTTGCATTCTAAGATATTCCATGTCCATCCGATACATCATCATTGGTATCCAAAACAAACCAGTTTCTTGAAATACAAAATCTAGTTTGGGGAACTTCTCAGGAACCCCTTGGGAAACAACGTTCGCGATAGTTGTCATATTGTCAAATAAAAACCCTAGTGCATGCGTCTCCATTATTGTTGTAAAACCCGATAACCACCCAAAGTTATCTAGAGTCGCACTTCCTCCATGGTACAACACAGGCAAATCTGCACGTTGACACGCATCGTAGATCGGATCGTATTTCCTGTGTCCCATTGGAGGTTCAATCCGCGCTGTTAGCACACAAGCACCAATAATTGCTTTTTCACTAGCGTAGTCATCTATGAGCTCCGCGGCCTTCACCGGATCATTATATGGGACTGGAATTGACATATACATGCCCGCATCCGCATCCGCTATTTTATCAAGCATATACTGTATATATGCCTCCGCAAATTTCGTCTGGCGCTTGTCTTCCTCTAACATAGCAAATGTGAGAATCTGTTCAGACAATAACAATATTTTGTCAAAGGACATTTCTTCCATTAGCTGCACAACTCCCTCCTTTGTATTGAAATCCACATCCCGTCTCTTAATACTAGGGTAATTAAATCCATCTGGTCTCGATAGGCTCGGCCAAAATGATATGGGAACGCTCCTGTTGGTTGTACTCCCATACTCAAATTTTAATTTCCACGGGTCGTCATCATCAATATAATCCACTATATCATACAACGTCTCTACGTAGTGAGCATCCGTATCAAAAATGGTCTTTCCACCTATTGCCATACCGATCTATTGGGTCTTGAAATACCAAATATAAGTCGATTCAGTCATCCAGGAAGATTGGCCATTTCTTGGATATACTATACTATTTATATATCAATCTGAAAATTTAACATGTATTACCGCAGGTTTCCCATTCTCAGTCGCTTCTATTGCTTCCCTCAGTGCAGCCTCCAACCGATCTAATTCAACAACCGATTCAGTGTGACTACCCACAATTTGCGACGGGGCTGTAAAGTCAATCGGGTGATTAAATCTACTCTCTGGAATCCCATCTTGAACAGCTATTCCTTTGGGATGGGTTCTCTTAGTTGAACCTCTAACCGCATTCCATCCTTCATTATCATACACCACTGTCAGGGTAGGCACTTTCCTCTCTGCAGATAGCCACGCCGTAACTGAAGGGTGTGTGAAAAGATATGAACCATCTCCTACCAAACACCAAGTTTCTCTATCTGGGAATGCCATCTTAGCCCCCACTGCAGCTCCCCCTGCAAACCCAAGCCCAGATCCATATTTTGCAATATAACTTCCTGGATTGACCAACTCTAAATTATTCAGTATCCCCCCTGTGCTAGTGGTCGCATCCGTTACCACCATCGCATTTTTATCCTTCACCCGATTTATGACTGCAGAAATAGTTGCAGAATTTAATTTGTTATCCTTAATTTGTTCATTAACACTTACTTTTAGGTTTTCTCTTTTTTCCGCACTGAAATTTTCCCAAAAAAGACGTCCACTTTCACCATCTATTGGGTCTAACTTTTCAGATACTAATTTTAGTGTCTTAATGGGATCTGCCGCTACCGCCATGTCTACATCAAAATCCCAATGTGGGTATGTATGCTTCAGTGGATTATTTTCAATTTGAATTATTGGAATATTTTCCGCAGGGGCTGAAATAGAGGGGACCCATGGAACATCTGTATCGGCCAATATTATTAAATCAGCATGATCAAATACATTACCTGGCACGAAACCCACATGTTGCGGATGATTTCGTGGAAAATTCAATACACATGGTGCATGCTCAACTACACCTATCCCCGAAACTTCAACAAATTCTATCAACGCAGAAACGTTTTCATTTACAGGAGACTTTCCCATTCGACTGGTAATTATCACCGGACGCTCCGCCGATTCAACAAGCGAAGAAATATCTTTGACAGCCCTTTCGTCCGCACCCGTCGTTCTAATTGAAATTGGACCTTTTGAATCCAATGAACATTTTACTTCTAATGCTTCTCTTGCAGCTGTCAAATAGACTGGACCTGCTGGAGGTCCTTTGGATAAAGCAACCGCACGTCTGATCATAGAAACTGGATTCGCAGGGGGTCTATATTCTGTCACCCACCTGCAGTACTCTCTCACGATATCTGATTGTTGGAAAGTATCTTGTAGGTAGTGTACCACATGATCTCTTGACCCAACATGACCCATATCGGTTACCGGGGCCAACCCTGATATTATTATTACCGGGATATTCGACCGGTGGGCATTATGCATCGCTGCACCTAGATTTTGAGTTCCTACATCCACATGAACCAATACCGCTTGAGGCTTCCCAGTCGCAGCCGCATATCCATGCGCGGCACTAAGTGCAACAAATTCATGGGGGCAAACAACAACTTCTGGCATCTTTCCATCCTCCCTTCTGATCTTTGCAGCCGCTTCTATCAATGGAGTATGATCCGTACCATAATTGGCAAACAAATACTCTACACCCTGGAGAGACAATGAACGAAGAATGGCTTCTGCAGCAGTAATTTTCTCTTTTTTGGAGCTCATCTTTGACTATACTAGTATCTTCATTCGTTTATCACTTCTGCGACATCGATCCCCCAATCTCATCAGGATATTTTTGGGATTCCTCTTTAGTTTTCCGTGCAACAAGCGACGCCACCGCCATCGATCCCCTATCTACTCTTCGAATTCCCTCCTTATAATATAAGACTGTTAGTTCTCTGAAATGGTTCAGCAGCTCGTTTGATTTAAATCGATATTTATCTTTACTTGGGCCTCTGTCCACTCGATCTTCTGTTCTAATGTGATGCTCGTATATGATCATCCCCCCCGATTTGAGTGATTTCTTAATTGTTTGCATCATATCTGTTTCACAAAAAAAGAAGTCAACCACGATCACATCATATTCCTCCTCGGTGAATTCAAATTCATCAATATCGGCCAATATCCAATTAACATTCACTCCCGCATTTTCCCCTCGCTCTTTTGCCCTTGACAAAGCAATAGTAGAAACATCTATTGCATCCACCTCGTAACCCCTCTCCGCCAAATACACGGCATTCCTCCCGTTTCCACAAGCCACTTCCAAACAACGTTTCCCGTTCCCTTCTGTCTCTTCTATTGCTATCTTTATTAGGGAAGACGCTTCACTCCTCGGACGATATTCCCCCGACAAGTATCTTTCATCCCATTTAGCACCTTGATCACTTTTGTTTGTCATTTCTTGCCATTCTTTCCCATAAATCAATTGTTTCTTGTACCATCTCTTCTATTCTGTTTTTCACCTCTGGGTTCTCTAAGTCAAAACCCTCGCCCCCAAAATCAGGTTCTGTCGCGAAGACGCTCGTATTAGCAACTTCTACTCCTAGATATACAAATACTGGCCTCAATTGAGAGTCAATTACTAAATTATGCTGCCTATTCCGTCCAGACATAACAATACCTGCAACCCTTTTTTTGTTTTTAAATTCTTGCCATGGTGTGTGATCAATAAGATTCTTAAGTGCCCCTGAAATCCCTAAGAAATATACTGGAGATCCAATGAAATAAATATCCGCATCAAGATACTTCTTTACAGTCTCCTTAGTCAAATCATTCCATTCATCTTGATCTTGACTCCTAAAAACTGGCAGTTCTATACTCCCTAGGTCCATATTCTCATACTCTAAATTTTGACTTTCTAACACTTCTCCCACATACTCCATCAACGCCCTAACTCTAGATGGCTCCCTTCGACTCCCACAAATCACTGCGATGTTAGCTGGATTATTAGATTCCATACTAGCGATGTATGGTTTCATTCCTTTTACCTCTTCTTCATATCTTTTGTCAATCCAGAACAGTAATCTTTTCACCCACTCGAAGAAGATTTCTTTCACAGACACTCATATAAAGTATATAATCGTGAAACAAAAAACCACCCCCGAAGTCAATATAGGTCTTGTTGGCCACGTCGACCATGGGAAAACAACACTAGTAAAAGCATTGTCTGGAACTTGGACCGACCAACACTCTGAGGAACTGAAACGTGGAATTTCCATCCGACTTGGTTATGCAGACGCAACTTTTAGGAAGTGCCCCGAATGCGAAGACCCAACTTCATATCTCCTAGCTGAAACGTGCCCTCATCATAATAAAAAAACGGACTTTTTGCGCACTGTTTCTTTCGTAGATGCACCTGGCCACGAAACTCTCATGGCGACTATGCTATCTGGCGCGGCACTCATGGATGGAGCAGTACTAGTTGTCAGCGCAACCGAATCTGTACCTCAGCCTCAGACAGAAGAACATCTAATGGCTCTAGAGACTATTGGGATATCAAACATCGTCATTGCCCAAACTAAGATAGATCTAGTCGACTTGGAAACTGCCAAAGACCACTATGAAAAACTTAAAGAATTCTTTTCTGGAACAATAGCTAAAAATGCACCTATAATTCCCATTTGCGCTGATCAAAATATCAATATAGATTCTCTCATTAAATCTATAGAAGAACATATCCCCACCCCCAAACGGGATGGCAAATCTCCACCTCTAATGTACGTGGCCAGGAGTTTTGATATAAACCGTCCCGGAGCAACCTGGGACCAGTTAGTTGGAGGCGTTTTAGGAGGAAGCCTTGTCCAAGGTCAGTTCTCTGTTGGAGATGAATTAGAAATTTCTCCTGGGCAACGAATATTCACTTCAGGTAAAGTTGAATATCTCCCCATCATTGCAACAATAAAATCCATCCGAGCTGGTAATTCATCTCTCGACGAAGTTGGTCCTGGGGGACTCATAGGAATTGGAACTGGATTAGATCCTTCTCTCACAAAAAGTGATGGTTTGACTGGAAGGCTGGCAGGAAAACCAGGAACCCTTCCTCCTCTTTGGGATTCTTTCACTATGAATGTAGACCTTCTAGACCGTATTGTTGGTACCTCTGAATCTGGGGAAGTTGGCCCAATAAACACTGGAGAAGCCCTGATGCTATCTGTCGGTACCACTACTACGGTAGGAATTGTTACAAGTGCTAGAAAATCCGAATGTGAGGTTTCACTCAAACGACCCATAAGTGCACCTCTGCAAGCACAAATAGCTATTAGCAGACGTGTTGGTTCTCGTTGGAGATTGATTGGAATTGGAACACTTTTAAACTGATTCATGGTCATTGTTGCTCTCGATACTAATGCATTGATGGTCCCTGTCGAACTCGAAATCAGAATTTTTGAGGAACTAGAGCTATTACTGCCCTCTCCCGAATTTGTGATCCCCGAGCCCGTACTCCAAGAACTTTCTTCTCTAAAAAATGGCAAGGGAGTAGCTTCTCGTGCCGCTCGTGTTGGTCTCGATTTGGCCAAAATGCGATGTAAAATTATCAAAACAGAGAATGCTGCGGCAGACGAATCATTTTTGGAGCTTTCTTATACTAGTCAAATAGATTACGTTGTAACAAACGATTTGTCCCTGCGCGACAGACTCCTAGGAGCTGGTATCCCCGTAGTTGGCGTTAGGGGCCAAAATACGTTACATATCATGGAGCCCTAATATGTTTAAAAAGGTTAGAATAATCGACACAGTGGAAGTACCGCCAGACAAACTCGGAGATGTAAACAAAGATTTAGTCAAAGTGTTGCTTCAAGACAAACTCGAAGGTCGTGTAGACAAATCTGTAGGCAGTGTAATAAGTGTCACCAAAGTACACAATCTCGAAGAAGGTGTTGTTCTACCCGGACGCCCAGGAGTTTATTATCCCACCGAATTCGATGCTATCACTTTCGACCCTTCGATGCAAGAAGTAGTTGACGGAACCGTGGTCGAGGTCGTCGAATTCGGAGCATTTGTAGGAATTGGCCCTATCGATGGTCTTCTACACGTCTCTCAAATTTCTGATGAATATCTGAGCTTCAATGGAGAAAACCAACAGCTAAACTCAAATGAGTCTGGCAAATCAATTAAAGTCGATGACCCTGTCCGGACTAGAATCGTGACCAAGAGCATCGACGAACGCAATCCCCGAGAATCCAAGATCGGTTTAACCGCAAAACAACCTGGCCTTGGAAAGCACGGATGGCTCAAAGACAAGCGTGAGGCCGATAATTAATGCCCGCAAAAAAACGCCTCGCTTGTAGAGATTGCCTCAGAGTGTTAAATGATAAAAAAGCAGAAACGTGTCCTTCCTGTGGCTCTGCTAGTATCACTGATGACTGGAGTGGATATATCGTTATTATCCACCCACAACAATCCGATGTAGCAAAAATAATGGGAATAAACGAGCCCGGACAGTATGCTCTAAAAGTCAGATAACTATTGCCAAATTCAGTCCATCTCCCCCCTCAACTACGAGATAACTTAAGAGAACCAATGGGTCCTCTGTATGTAGATATAAACGACTTAATTCCCCATCTAGGTTTTCCTATTATCACTATAGGCGACGTAGTGACTTCCCACTTTGAAACTGCAGGAGTTTCTCCAAACGTATCTATAATTGACCAATTAACAAAACGCGAACCCATTGACTTTCCCTCGCCATTTCAAAACATAGATTTTCACATTGAAGTGAAAAATCCCCCTGGCGTTCTGACAGACGAACTAGTCCATGCGATCAACCAATCAATCAACAATCCCGATGAACCTTCCCAAATTTTAGTAACTGGCGAAGAAGATCTAGCAACTTTACCTGCAATTATGCTAGCCCCTCTTGAATCTAGTATAATCTATGGCCAGCCAGATCTGGGAATGGTCCACATACTCGTAACCCCTGATATCAGGCGTGATGCATGGGACCTGCTTTCCCAATTCGACGGAGATCTTGATTCAGTGTTCTCTATGATCGCACAATCTGACCTGTAGTGCCTTCGAAATACTTTTGGATGCGACTGGAAAATGTACCCAATAATGGAAATAACTATTTTATCTGAAACTTCCAACCCTTTGTTACATAGGGTAGATGTTTCTTTCCTCATTGACCACGCAGACTCAACTCCAAATCGTATTGAAGTTCGAGACAACCTAGCAGCGAGATTGAACAAAAACACAGACGAAGTAATAATCCGGAAGCTCCGAACTCAATTTGGAACCCGAAAAACCATTGGAGATGCAAAGATTTATGAAAATTCTGATTTTGCCCAGTCAATTGAACAAGACCATATCATCCTTCGAAATCAATCTGCCACTGAAGACACCGAGGAAGAGTAAATGGGGGCTCGCGAAAATTATGGCAACGATGGCTCTACCCCCAACGAACGTTGCCCAGAATGCGACGATTCTTTTTTAGCAGAACACAACGACCGATTCCATTGCGGAAAATGTAGTTATACTAGATGGAAATAACACCTATTGAAAATTTTCTACACTGAACTCCCAATCAATAGAAATAATCATCTCCCCTTCTTACATCAATAAGAACGGTGCTCTCAATATGACTATTACTTTGGGCATTGAAGGAACTGCTTGGGCAGCTAGTGCTGCAATTTTTGATTCCAATTCCGACACCGTGCACATAGAGACCCTCCCATATGTGCCCGACAGTGGAGGACTACATCCCCGAGAGGCAGCGGATCACATGAGAAAAGCGTTACCAAAAGTCCTTGAAACTATCTTTACTAACTTAGAAACTCCTCCCGATGCAGTGGCCTTTTCTAGAGGCCCCGGCCTGGGCCCTTGCCTCCGCATATGTGCAACAGCTGCCCGTGCCCTTGCTGGAACTTTCAATGTACCTCTTATCGGTGTTAATCATATGCTTGCCCATCTAGAAGTAGGTAGACATTTTTCAGGATTTTCTACTCCTGTCTGTCTCAATGCGAGCGGCGCGAATGCACATCTTTTGAGCTATCATGATGGCTATTACAGAGTACTAGGAGAGACCATGGACACTGGAGTAGGAAACGCCCTAGACAAATTCGCTCGCCATGTTGGATGGGCACACCCGGGGGGACCACAAATAGAAAAAACAGCAATAGATGGTAGTTTTTTCGACCTCCCTTACATAGTCAAAGGGATGGACTTTTCCTTTTCTGGATTAACAACTGCAGCGATAACTGCCTACGACCAGGGCCACCCCATAGAAGATGTCTGTTTTTCACTCCAAGAAACCATATTTTCCATTCTAACCGAAGTTTCAGAACGTGCCTTATCTTTATTATATTGTGACGAATTCATACTCGGAGGTGGGGTTGGAAATAACACACGTCTGCAAGATATGCTAGAAACTATGTGCACCGATAGAGGTGCCAAATTCTTCGCCCCAGAACCACGCTTCCTCAGTGACAATGCAGGTATGATCGCTATTTTAGGATCCTATATGTTCGATGTAGGTGATACAATTCCAATTGAAGATTCCCATGTTCTCTCCAACTTTAGACCAAATACGGTCAAGGTAACCTGGCCCGTCCCTAGTAGATCTCTTTCCACCGCATCCCCGTCTACCATACAAGGATCTGAAGCACTTGTGGAATTCGATGCAAATACTGTGTGGAAACGAAGACTTCCAAAACCCTATCGAAATCCTGCCATGGATCTTCGTCTCCGACGTCATCGAACCAATGTCGAGGCACGACTTACCCATGAAGCCCGAAAAATAGGTATTCCTACCCCCTTAATCAAAGGCATCGACCCCCTTAATTTCACTCTGGAATTCCAAAAAGTTGGAGACACCGACCTCTCCGAAGGATTAAACCAAAAAAGAGTAGAAAACGTCGTTAAGTATTTGGCATTACTCCACTCTTCTGGCATCGTCCACGGAGACCCAACCACCAGAAACATTAGAATCGATTCCACCTCTGATAAGGTGTACCTCATAGATTTTGGTCTGGGATTTCATACAGATAACATAGAGGACTACGCAATGGATCTTCACATATTCAAAGAGAGCCTCGTTGGAACTTCTTCTAACTACGAGGAACTTTGGAATCGTGCTATATCCGTCTACGAGGCCCAGGGATTCCCTCGTGTACTAACACGGCTCCAAGAAATAGAATCACGTGGTAGGTATCTCTAATCATATAATTTACGACGCCTATTTCTCCCCTCGACACTCTCACTGTTCCATGGTGCTTTTTGCTACCACCAACGCCGAAAAAGTTCGCGAGGCACAAGCATATCTAGGATCCACAGTTGAACAGTTTGATTATGATTATCTCGAATTACAATCTGAGAGCCTATCCGAGATCGCCATCTCTGGTGCCCAAGAAGCCTTCCAAGCCGCAGGTGGAACCCAACCTGTAATCACCGATGACTCTGGAATCTTCATCGATGACATAGGCGGATTCCCCGGTCCCTATTCTTCATATGTATATCACACTATTGGGCTATCTGGAATTCTCACTTTACTCGAAGAATTTGATTCCCCCCGTGCATACTTTAGAACCTCAATCGCATATTGTTCTAACAACGAAACCGTGGCATTTCAAGGTTCTATTAGAGGTACTATCGTCCCTCCTCGTGGAACTGAGGGATTTGGATATGATCCTATATTTGAATATAACGGCAAAACATTGGCAGAAATGAATCTAACTGAAAAAAACGCAATTTCTCATCGGGGAAGGGCCCTTTCTAAGCTAGCATCTTGGCTTGATAATGACCCCGTTGAACACCGCGGAGTCAGATAATATTTTCAAATAATTTCACAAAAGCATCTGGCCTTTTAACACTAGTTTCAATTTTTGTTCTGATCGCTACTCCCGCTTTGGCGTTAGTCAACCTCCCATCTCTTGAAATAATATGCTGCGCATTCCCCACATACGCAGAAGCAAGTGCCGGATGATCCCCCTCCACATGGTCTATAATTTCACATATACCCTCTATGTCTTCTCGCCATTTCTTCGCCAATTCGCCCCCCAAATCTGTCTCAATCACTTTTTGTGCTTCATCTAGTAGGGGCATACTAGCGATAATTACCATCTCTGGTGACTTTCGAATAATTTCCATCACAATCTTCGCCGATTTCTCCTTTTTGGCATCTTCTACCAATACCCCCGAATCAACTACAACACGCACTGTAGGTCTACTCATCTCTCTATTTGTGACCTTGCAAATACTTTAACTACTGCACTCTTGCTTCATCTAGTAGATTTTGGAGGCCCTCTTTTTCGTCCCCACCGACCCCGCGATGTGGACTACGAGAAAATCCAGCAGGTGCTCCTCTCATTTCCATTGCGGCCTTCAAACCAGAAATGCCGTATGTTCCTGTGACCCCTCGGTTCAATTCTACTAACTCGTCGTTTAATATTTTGGCATTTTCATTGTCTCCTTTTTTATACAATTGATATATCTCAGAGCATTTTTCGGGTGCGATATTTGCTAGTGCCAATACACCCCCAGTCGCACCCATTTCCAGTGCCTGTGCATAAATTCCTCCTGCTCCCACCAACATATCGAAGTCCTTCTCTTTCGTCACCTCCACTTCTTGTTGGAATAAGTCTGAGTTCCCACTAGAATCTTTCATCCCCTTGATATTCTCATCATCTGACAATTCTGCTATCGTATCTGGCTCAAGGCTAACGTGAGTAAATTTCGGCACGCTGTACAGATATACTGGGATCGAGACCCATTCGGCCAGTTTTTTGTAATATATAGCCATGTCTTCTTGACTATGTGAAAAATAAAATGGGGTTACAATTAGCGCAGCATCTGCACCTGCCGATGCAGCCAATTCTGTCTGTATGGTACTTTCCCGTAGGCCTGGATGCCCCGTCCCTGCTAATATGGGAACCGATGCAGATTCCACCACTATTTCGACTACTCGTGCCCTTTCTTCCGCCGTCATTAATTCTGCTTCACTATTCGACCCACAAGGAACAATAAAATCAACCCCTCTTTCTTCTACCCATCCCACCAATTCGGCAAGTTTCGATTCATCAATGTCTCCCTTTTCGTCAAAAGGGGTAACCAATGGAACTCCTGTACCTTCCATATAGTTTTCTCCCCTCTCCCAGTAAAAAAACACGCGATTGGGCCTCAACAACACTTTTTACACCCATTTTCACACATCATAGTTATTCCTATAATTACCCACAGTAATTAATACCTATATACACTATTCTGCATAGGATATTATGGTACTTTCCCCCCCTTTCCTTCTCCCTCTATTTTCTCCCTCTTCTTGGTAAAACGAACCAAAACCACATACTCTCCATTCATTTTTTAACGTCCCAGTCTACCCTTTTACGTATTTTGGAATCAAAACTTCTTTATATATTCCTACCTTTTCAATCATTGATCTCAGATGCCCTCCAATTCTTCTTTTTTAGAGCTGTATAAACCAAACCAGGGCATCGATTTCTCCATTCTCTCGATAGGAAAGTATTTAACCTAATCCGTAGTTTGTTGGGATTGCAGAGAGGAAGCTGAAGAAGTACCTCTGGATCTACAGGTCGGTTTGCCCGATCACAACGGTCCGTTGCAAACAAAAAAAATAATATGACAAATACAAGCAAAAAAGTTCAGGCATTGCTCTTTTCCGCGCTGATGGTTCTTTCCGTCTTCGGTGGAGTTGTTGCTTTCTCTGGATCTGCATTTGGTACCGCCGTAGGCACCGCCGAATTAGCCGATTCTGGAGTAACATACTGGCAAGGTCAGGACATTTGGTTAGAAAATGGTACCACCACAGCTACTGGTAACACCCTACAAGTTCGTACTGTAGACGACAACAAAGTCGCAGGACTCGTAACTGAGTTCCAACTCGACGTTAGTTCGGCTACAAAGAACGTAAAGGGAGATACTCAGAGTATTGGTACCGCAAAAATTTCGACTAGTGGCCTCGAAGGATACTACGTTATCACAGCCGGTGGTGAAGGTAGCAAAGTCTACATCGCAAACGGAACTGGTGAACTCTTATCCGCAACAGGGTCTACAAGCGATCAATTTGCCTTCAATTCGCCAAACACAACTCACGTTGGAAATGCGAAATTCGAAGTTACAGTACAGACACTCAGTGTAGAGCTAGATGACGATTCAATCGACTCTGGTTCAACAACTACACTTGACATAACATCCAACCGTGGCGAATTCCAGATAAGAGTCTCCTCACCCGAATTAGATGAAGACGACCTTACTGACATATTCGCTGCATCTGGATCTACTAACGACGTAGACAATTCGTCTAAAACAGATGAAGACGACGACGGTAAGAATGACCGTGAGTCCATCCTCATTGACGTAGAAGCCGGCGAGTCAGTTCAAGTTGAATTCGACGGCGACTTCGATGATGATGGTACATACACATTCGACATCGAAGTTGTTGACACCGACGCAGAAGCATCCGCAACAATCACTGTTCGAGATGCCGACCCAACATACACATTCAGTCAAAGTGTATTCTCTGAAGAACGTGGTGACATTGCGAACATCCAAATCGATATGGTTGACGCAACAACAGCCTACGTGTTCATTGGTGGCGAAGACGTCAACTACTTAGAAATGATCCAAGTGACTGACGGAGGAGACAAAGACGGTAAAGTCAACCTCTTGATGAACACTTACAACGTTGGACGAGCTGCAGGTTCGGTTACTCATAAAGAGTCTCCAGACCGAAAATCGTTCACCGCAACAAACGGAACTGGTTACACAGTAGACGACTCTGATGACTCCATCACGAGTTCTACCCGTTACAACACCAGTACCACAACAACCGGACTTGACATTGACCTCGTTCTCAGTGATCCATTGTCCACAGGAAACTATGACCTCCGACTCTCCTCATCTAGCACAATCAGCGCAGCTGGTGTAGTTGCAGATGAACAAGACGTCGCAACATTGGCTCTAACTTCCCGTTCGACAAATGGAATCAGTCTCCACAGAGCTCCTGAGAGTGATGCAAACAAATTCGATCCAGATGACGACTGGGGCGACACAACAGAAATCGCCGATGGTGGAAGCTTATCTCTAGAAGATCTGCTCATCGTTAAAGTCGACGTATCTGGTGTCTTTGGACACGTTACCAACAAGGACCTAGAAACAGTTCTTGGTGGTGTCTCAGCCGACTCCGGTAAAGCTCACGGAATGAACTTGACAATCAAACAGACCGACGCTGTCAGCAACCAGGATGCAATTGTATTTGCCCTAACCACTGACGACGCAGCAGCCGCCAAAGCTCAGTTGTACACTGATGCAGACAACAACACATTCTATGTGGTAATTGACTCGCAAGATGCTACAACGACCAATGGTTCGCTAGCAAAAGGTCAAGATTACAAGGTCACTTTCTTCATCGATGAATTCAACCCATACGTTGACGACGACGATGAGGACGACAACAAGAAAGAGATAGAATTCAACTACGTCAAGGAAGAGGCAACCGTCTCTGGCCTAGATGCAGATGATGATCTCCGAATTCAACCAGAAGCTGCAAGTGTCATATCCGGAACTGCATCTGTCGCTCCAGGAACCGAACTCTCTGTTAGAGTCCGAAACACTGGCGACGATCCATTCCTCAAGACCCAGACAGCCGATGTAGCCTCGGACGGAACCTGGACTACAACATTCGACCTCTCTGATGTCGATGTTGGAACCGAGTTCTCCGTCGTGGTTCTTAGATCCGGTACCGAAATCAGTGACGAAGTAGATGTAGAAGCAGTAGCAGATACTGCAACTCCAACTGCAGAGCCAAAGATCGTTACCCGAACTATCGAAGTTATCCGCGGTACTCCAACACCTCAAACTATTGTAGAAGTACAAGTTGAGGTTCAAGAACGAACCGTTGTAATTGAGAAAGTAATCGAAAACGTCAGAACTGTACAAGTTACACCAACACCTGGTCAACCAGGATTTGGTCTTGCTATCGCAGTTGTGGCCCTACTCGCAGCAGCACTCCTCGCAGTCCGCAGGAAAGCCTAACCGAGTAGCTTTCTTTCTTCAGCTTTTTCTTATTTTTAAACCCAGAGCGATTGCTCTATTTTTTTTATTTACTAAACGTAATAAAAATCACAGATAATATTCTTTCAGCAGATCGTTTCCAAAGGTCTTTTGGACTCGATATGCCTACTAGCTACAGTAATGGACGCAGTCTCCCGAGTTCGGGCAGCATCTTGTAGGGCAGTCGATGAAGTTGAACCAACAGGACTCAGAGAAATTATAACTGGTCAAATCGAATCCGATTCCCCCACCTTCGGATTAGCAACCATCGTAGTATCTGACGAAGTGAGGCATACTGATGAAGAATCAATTATTGTAGATTCAAAAGCCGCTGGAGTACAATTAATCTATGAAGGCTTGCGGCTAACACAAGATCTCGTTCGAGAAAACCGTTGGAAAAACAACGAACAAAAATTAATCACCGATATGGATCTGCTTGCTGCAGATGTTATGGTTGCAAGGGGATTCTATCTCTTATCTCATACAAAAGCCGCACCTAAAGCTGTAGAAACCATCCGAGAATTTGGAATTACAGAAGCTGAGTGGTCTGATACGCCCACTGGAACTCTAACGCGCAGAATGAGCTTGGAGCGGAATATCTTTGAGTTAGCAATCATCGCTGGATTCGTTTCATCAAGTTCAGAAATGCCATCTGAATTTGACACCAAACAACTACTCAATTTTGACATCTCAAAAGAATCCAAAGATCACATTTTGAGATTAATACAAACAATAGAACAAGGCGAAGAAGAGGATTTTTTGTTGGTTATATCTTCTGGAAAGTAAAGGTAGTTAGCCCAGTTAAGCAGAACAACAGAAGTAGAATGATTTAGAAATGCATAAACATGATAACGTACTGCATAACGTGTGCCTGATTGGCTTAGGGGTAAAGCGCGTCCTTGGTAAGGACGAGATCCCGGGTTCAATTCCCGGATCAGGCTTCGAACGACCTTATCTATCTAAAGGATAACTTCTAGGGGCTAGGTGGGACGCTTCTCTTATGTTCGCTCAACTCATACATTTTCTGTACTTCTAGTACCTCCTTTCCATCTATTTCTAATATTTTTTGTACTTCTCCAACTGGCATTTTCTGTTCAATCAATAAATATAGAATCAAATCCAAAATATCATATCCCATGCCCAGTTCCTTTTCATCTGTCTGTCCTTCCCATAACCCTGCAGTCGGCGCTTTAGTGATATACTTATTCGGTACTCCCACCCACTCCGCCAACTGTCTAACTTGGCATTTATAGAGATTCCCTATAGGGTGGCAATCCACTGCACCATCTCCATACTTTGTAAAATATCCTATCAATGCTTCTGTTCTGTTCCCCGTTCCTATCACTATCGAATTATTAGCATTTGCCATGCGATACAAAACGATCGCCCTCACTCTTCCCCTCAAATTTCCTATTACTCTATCTTCTATCTCGTCTATTTCTTTTTTTACCCCCCCTTTCCCCATGGAAGATTCTATTTCTTCAACAATAGATTCAATTTCAATCACACTATGTTCTATTTTTATATCATTTGCAACTTGAATTGCATCCTTCATATTTTCCTTTTTATTCACTTTACTTGGCATTACCACTCCATATACGCCCCCCACTCCAAGTGCTTCTACCGCCAAGTAAGCCGTAAGAGTACTATCAATTCCACCTGATAAACCTATAACTACTCCTTCTGCTCCTGCATCAATCACGCTTTTTCCAATAAACTGAATTATGCGTTCTTTAGTATGTTCCAACTCTTGTTCTGTCAACTCCAAATCAGAAATCCCATGTCCCGCTAGCATGGGTTTCTATAAGTACTCCAACAGATAATACCCGATCGATCTTTCCGTTTACATAACAAACAGTACTCTAACGCATCCTCATATGCGAATCAATCATAATTCGCGCCGATAGTCTAGTGGTATGACCTGAGCTTCCCAAGCTCATGGCCCGGGTTCAATTCCCGGTCGGCGCATTCCACTTATCCCCATTAGTCACTTATTTCACCACCCAACTCATTTCGAGTAATAATGGCAAGTGCTTCTGGAAAAAAACCATCCTGGTTAAAAATTTCTCTACCTTCCGGATCCCAATTTACTCACATCAAACAGACCCTGCGAAAATATGACCTTCATACTGTATGTGAAGAAGCGCATTGTCCTAACATTGGAGAATGTTGGTCTGGAAAAAAATCCCCTGGAACTGCGACTTTCATGTTGATGGGAGACAGATGCTCCCGGACATGTAATTTTTGCAATGTAACGACTGGTGGGATGCTACCTCTAGACCCCGACGAACCTCTAAACATCGCATCTGCTATTTCTGAACTAAATCTAGACTATGCGGTATTAACATCTGTCAATCGAGATGATTTGCCAGACCAAGGAGTGGGCCATTTCGCAAAAACAATCAAAGCAATTCGAAGTCTCAATCCTAATACTTTGATAGAAACTCTGATACCCGATTTCCAATCCGAATTGGGTTTACTTGACAAAATCATTGCGGCAAAGCCAGATGTGATAGCTCATAATATAGAAACTGTGGAGCGGCTCCAATGGCCGATCCGAGATAGAAGGGCCGGCTACGAACAATCTTTATCTGTACTGGATTATATCAATTCAACTTCTGATATCTATACTAAATCTTCTTTAATGCTGGGTCTGGGAGAATATGATGGAGAAGTCTACCAAACCCTATCGGACCTCAGAGAAAACGGTGTAAATTTTGTAACTTTGGGTCAATATTTACAACCCTCCCCCCGGCATTTAGAAGTATTTGAATATGTCTCCCCACTCAAATTTGAGACCTGGAAATATGTCGCTGAAGATGAACTAAAATTTTTATATTGTGCCAGCGGACCTCTGGTTCGATCTTCTTATCGAGCGGGTGAATTTTTCATCCGATCTTTAATCTCAAATTCTACCACCTCCGCATGATACTATATTTCCCATTCCTCTACTTTATACGGACAGAAAAGATGATTATTTATGAATAATGGAAAACAATAATGGTCCAATTTCAACAGACCTTCTCATAATTGGATCTGGACCAGGTGGGCATGAAGCCGCACTACGTGCTAGCCAACTGGGCCTCGATGTCACATTGGCAGAAATGAATAAATATGGAGGAGTATGTGTCCACAGTGGTTGTATGCCTTCCAAAGCCCTCATCGGAGCAACCAACCTGGCATATAGCATGTCCCATGCAGAAAATATGGGCATTACCTCCTCCCATTCGATCGATTTCACCCAATTGAATTCTTGGAAAAATGGGATTGTTTCTCAATTGGAACGGCAAATAGAAAAAATGTGTCTGGCCAAGAAAATTAATTTACTCCACGGAGCAATAACTTTCTTAACTACTACTTCTGCAAGATTAACCCCCCCTTCTCCCCATCCCCTCCGTGACATCTCCTTCAAACATGCAATAATAGCAACCGGAAGTAGGCCCACTGAACTATCTGGATTTGAATTCGATTCTAACAATATTATTAGTTCTAAAACTGCTCTGTCTCTAAAATCAATCCCTGAAAAATTAGTCATCGTTGGAGCTGGATATATCGGAATGGAGCTATCTGCTTTATTCGCCAAACTTGGATCTCACGTCGATGTCATTGAACTACAACACAAAATACTCCCTAACTATGAGGATGATATTTCCAAACTAGTTCAAAAACATTCCGAACACATCGGAATAAATTTTCACTTCGGCGAATCTGTTTCGTCTTGGTCCAAATCTAAATCTAGAATCACAATAACAACCACCACTCCCACTGGAGATACTCACGATTACTCTTGTGACAAAGCCATAGTTGCAGTCGGGAGGACTCCTGTAACTGAAACCCTCGATCTAGATGCAATTTCACTCAAACCAGATTCGCATGGTTTTATTCCCGTCGACAACCAGTGCCGTACTTCGATTTCAAATATATTCGCTATAGGAGATGTCGCTGGCCCACCTATGCTGGCCCATAAAGCTAGTATGGAAGGAAAAATAGCAGCAGAAGCCATCTCAAATAAAAATGTTATTTCAAATAATACTTCCGTCCCTTCAGTAGTTTTTACCACTCCTGAAATTGGCACTGTGGGTTTGACCAAACTACAAGCCGAGGAAGAAGGTTTGGATGTTTCTATCGGAAAAGTTCCTTATAGCGCCCTCGGTAGAGCACACCTAACGAATGAACCCATAGGATTCGTTCGAATAGTTTCTGAAGCATCCACTGGATCTGTCATTGGAGGGCAAATAGTGGGGCCCTCTGCATCTGAACTCATAGCTGAAATTGGACTTGCAATTCAATCAAAGACCACCACCTCCGATTTAGCAAACACAATTCATGCCCACCCCACATTCTCTGAGTTAATAGCCACAGCCGCTAGAATTGCATCTAATCGTTAATGAATTATGCCATATAACCCCTAACGATGACCTTTTTACCCTTAATGAAGTAGCCTGTGGAAGATGAGCATACTTACATTAGGACCTGCTGGAACCTATTCCCATAGAGTTTCTCTATCTTTTTCCGACGATATAGTATTCCGCAACTCGGTAACCGCTATTGTAAAAGATGTTTCTGATGGTACTTTCGATAAAGGTATTATCCCCGTAGAAAATAGCATCGAAGGATCTGTTACGGAGAGTCTCTCCTCTCTGGTGGATCACGACATAGCTATACTTGAAGAAGTAGTCGCCCCAATACAACACGCTCTCTTAGCCCAATCGACAACTTTTGACACTATCACAAGCCATCCCCAAGCACTAGCACAATGCCGCAATTTTATCACTTCAAACTACCCCGATTTAAAACTCGAACCAACAACTAGCACTGCAAGTGGTATCGATAGAGCAACCGAAGATGATTCTATCGCAGCAATTGGACATCCTCAAAGCTCCAATGAAAAATTAAAAACCTTGGCTAAAAACATCCAAGATCAATCTTCCAACTCCACTAGATTTTTCGTCATAGCCCCTCCTACAAAACGTCAAAAACTTGGGAAAAAAACCTCTGTTATCATCTATCCTCAAAGTGATTATTCTGGTTTATTACTCAAAATTCTTCAAACTTTCGCTGACCAAGATATCAACTTAACCCGAATTGAATCCCGCCCCAGTGGGAATAAACTTGGAGATTACTTATTTCATATAGATTTTGAAGCAAGTTCTGATGAAAGTAGAACCCTGGAAGTTTTTTCAAATCTTCACGCTATCGTAAGTGAAAATGGATGGGTCAGATCCCTTGGTTCTTACAATGTGACCCACCTTTCTTGATAACTTTAAACAAAAAATCAATTAGAAAGGTGTTTTTGTTACTAAGTTCAATTCTCCATTATGACTCTTAATGTTGGAGATCAAATATCTGAAGTAAGCGCCCCAAATCAAAAAGGTGAAACAATGACTCTTTCTTTCAGCGACCCCACTGTCGTGTATTTCTACCCCCGTGACGACACACCTGGGTGTACCACTGAGGCAGTTCAATTCAATGAATCACTCTCTCAATACGAAGCAATAGGGGCAGAAGTATATGGAGTATCTATGGATTCTGTGGATTCTCATTCTTCCTTTTGCAACAAGTATGACTTAGAATTAAATCTCCTAGCCGACCCCGAAGGAATTGTAGCTACTCACTTTGGTTTTGATATCAGCGATGGCAAACCCGCACGAACCACTTTTATCATCTCTAATGGTTCCATCCAGGCAGTCTACAACAATGTCAAACCAGATGGCCATTCCGACGCTGTTCTGTCTAAACTCAATGAAATATTAGAAGACTAATTTCAATTTTTCTTACTTTCGCCGTCTCACATCACATCAAGACAAATTTCGAGTTCTTTTAACTCTAGGATATAAAACAATGTACTATGGAATACCAACCATCCTCCATTGAGAACAAGTGGAAGGATCGGTGGATGTCAAATGGGACTTATGAGGCAAACCCTAGTAATAATGAATCCACATTCATAACCGTTGCATATCCTTATCCTAGTGGCGGAATGCACATTGGACACGCACGCACTTACGCTGTACCTGATGTCTATGCAAGATACCGTAGACTTTGTGGAGAATCTGTTCTTTTTCCAATGGCTTGGCATGTCACTGGAACTCCTATAGTTGGGGCAGTCGAACGTTTAAAAAAAAGGGAGCCTGAACAACTATCGGTACTTCAAGATATTTTTGGTGTCTCCGATGAAGAATTAGACGAACTCAAAACACCAATGGGGTTCGCACACCATTTTATAGACAATCATTACCGAATAGGCATGAAAAACCTTGGTCTCAGTATTGATTGGAGACGTGAATTCACAACCAACGATGAACGTTATTCAAAGTTTATTACCTGGCAATACGACACTCTCCACAACCGCGGATTACTCGAAAAAGGATTGCATCCCGTTAAGTTTTGCACGAATGAAAAGAATCCCGTAACTACTCATGACATCCTCCGAGGAGAAAATGCGGAATTTCAAGAGTATACTTTAATCAAATTCAAATGGGGTGATTTTATAATTCCCATGGCAACTCTCCGACCTGAAACGATCAGGGGAGTAACCAACGCTTTTGTTAATCCAAACTCCATCTATGTTGAAGCAAATGTAGATGGGGAAAAATGGATTATTTCCAAAGAAGCTGCTGGTAAATTTTCACTCCAAGCCAGGAATGTAACTATTGAACGCGAAGTCCTTTCTGAGACATTAATTGGTGAGTTTATACAAAACCCAATCACAGAAGAATCTGTAATTATTTTACCAGCTACATTTGTCGATTCTGACAACGCAACTGGGGCCGTGATGTCTGTCCCTGCACATAGTCCTGATGATTGGCTCGCGTTGACTGAAGCAAAACAAAATATAGAGCAGATGTCTGCTTATGGAATTAAACCAAAATCACTCGAAAATATCACACCCATTTCCATTTTAACAGTGGAGGGTTATGGTGAATTCCCAGCAAAAGATATAGTTGAATCATTCGGGATAACGACATCAAACGATCCTCTGCTCAAACAAGCAACACATGAACTGTATAACAAAGAATTCCACTCTGGTATCCTCCGGGATTTTTATGGAATTTATTCTGGTGAAACAGTAGAGAAAGCACGAGATCAAATTAAACAAGACTACCTAGAACTTGATCTATTCGACACCATGTACGAGTTTACAGAAGATGTCGTCTGTCGCTGCGGTGGAAGTGTAGAAGTGGCGACCCAAGAAACATGGTTCCTTCGATACAACGACGATTCCTGGCGAAAAAAAGCAATAAACATCGTTGATCAACTCGATGGGATTCCTCAAAACACCAAAAACGAATATTATCGAACGATTGATTGGCTAAAAGAGTGGCCTTGCATTCGAAACTATGGCCTAGGGACACACTTACCTTGGGACCCTGATTACGTCATCGAACCCCTCTCCGATTCCACTTTGTATATGGCCTATTATACTATCTCTCATCATCTCAATTCTATTCCTGCAGATGACTTGACCCACGAATTCTTCGACGCTTTATTCTTCGGACCAACAGCAGTAGCTTCTCCAGACCCCCGTGCACTTGAACTTAGGAAAGAATGGGAATACTGGTACCCAATTAATTACAGATGCTCCGCAAACGATCTCATCAGCAATCACCTAACTTTCTTTTTATATCACCACGCTGAATTTTTCGATGAATCCCATTGGCCCAATGGAATAATGGTAATGGGAATGGGTTTATTGGAAGGGGAAAAAATGTCTTCTTCTAAAGGTCACGTCGTTCTAGTCGAAGAAGCTGTTAATAAATATGGATCTGACACCGTTCGATTTTTCTTATTGAGCTCTGCCGAACCTTGGCAAGATTACGATTGGAGATCCGACCAAGTAGATGTAATTAGAACCCAATTATTCCGTTTTTGGAATCGCTCTTTCGATGTTATCTCGCTCCCCACAGCTGATCAGAATTTGAGCAAACCTGATAAATGGCTACTATCAAAACTTAATCAAATCATTGAAAAAACTACCTCTTCGCTAGATCGATTCGAAACGAGAACAGCTAGTCAAGCTGTCTTCTATGAACTGGAGGAGCACATAAAATGGCACAATCGAAGAAGTGTCTTCACAAAATCCAATTGGGCCCTACGAGAAGTATTAAGAACCCGTCTAATCATGCTCTCTCCTTTCATGCCGTTCCTGTCTAATGAATTACACGAACTCTTGACCGGGGATCCTCTAGACACTGCCAGCTGGCCAAACACATCTCTTGAATTTGATGCCCCTTTAATAGAACTTGAAGAAGATTTGATACGTGCTCTTCTTTCAGACATACACGAAGTTAAAAATGTAATCAACAAAAATCCATCTCTGATTAGCATTTACACACCAGCCCCTTGGAAATATCAAGTACTAGAAACTCTCATTGATTCAAATTTAGATTTGGGGGTGGCTATGGGCATCTTAATGCAAAACGACGAATTACGTCCATTTGGCAATGAAATTAAGCGGCTTTCAACCACTTTACTGACATACCTCCGACAACAACCCCCTGAACGATTGTCCTTGTTAAAATCAATCGAAGAATCCAATCTGTATTCTTCTGCCAAAGACTTCTTCGAAAAAGAACTAGGAGTGACAATAGAATTTCACACCGAAGATGAAAATTCCATAGACCCTTCTGGAAAAGCGGCCCAATCTGCCCCCTTCCGGCCTGGAATCTATATGGAATAATACCTATAGTTCACCAAATATTTCTATTTTTACAAATTCAAACGTTTATTTCCCCCCTCACATATACTTCCTATATGGACCCCTCTGATACCCAACCAAACAAGCTTCTCAGAACCGTAACCGCTCCCTATCTGAGCCGATCAAACAGTGAAATGAACATCATGTCGATGTTGTATGGCCTCGGGTTAATCTTAATTCTAATTCCACTTCTCCCTTTCATCATAATTCTCTGGTCCTTATCCGTCCTACGCACCACTACTCAACGTATATTTGGTCTAAAATAACCCGTCGATTATATCTCTTACTGTCTTTTTAATTTCATTTTTATTACCAACTCTATTTATGATTAATCGTTATAATTATCTCAATGATGTCCTTATATGGCCATTCACGCCGTTCTAGTCAGACGTTTTAAGACAATAAACGATCTATTTTACGTTAATCAGCGACGATCAGAAATGCTTAAGGTCTTCCCGGAAGCGTCTTTTACTGTATGAGCGTCGCAGACTCTCTCGCCAAACGTTTTGGTTTTAAAAAAGCAAAGACAGACTTAAGAACAGAGGTCATTGCCGGGATCACCACATTCCTTACAATGTCCTACATTGTCATCCTTAATCCTGCGATTTTAGGAGCGGCAATTCAAATCGATGGGTACAGTGCCGCCCAAGTCACTCAGATGCTCGCCATTGTGACTCTACTTTCTGCTGCAGTAGCATGTTTAGTAATGGCATTCTATGCCAACCGCCCATTCGGATTGGCACCTGGATTAGGATTGAACGCGTTCTTCGCGTTCACCGTGGTATTAGGAATGGGAATTGCGTGGGAAGTCGCCCTCGCAGCCGTTGTGGTTGAAGGGGTAATCTTCATTATCATAACCGCTGCAGGCTGGAGAGACGCCATTATCGCAGCAATCCCAAAACCTGTGAAGTTCTCCGTCGGTGCTGGTATCGGGCTTTTCTTAGCAATTATCGGGCTTCAAGCAATGCAAGTTATCACAGCTGACGCAGCAACTTTTGTAACACTTAATCCAAACCTCGCAGCAGACCCAATAGCGCTATTGTCGCTCCTAGGTCTGCTGGTAACATTCGTGCTCTATGCTCGGGGTGTAAAAGGATCCATAGTTATTGGTATCCTAGCCACCACTGTTCTCGCATACGCACTCACAGCTGTTGGAATAGGAGGCGACCTCGCGATCCCTGAAATCGCTGCTACTTCTTACAACATCACACCACTCGTTGGCGCGTTCGTTGGAGGGCTTACCGGTCTAAGTTCAGCATCGGCATTTGGATTCGCGTTGATCGTTTTCACGTTCTTCTTCGTGGACTTTTTCGATACAGCAGGAACCCTCATCGGAACCTCCCAACTAGGGGGATTCCTAGACAAGAAAGGAAACCTCAAAGAAATTGAAAAACCACTCATGGCAGATGCGATTGGTACTACCGTTGGTGGTATCCTCGGAACTTCAACTGTAACTACTTACATTGAATCTGCTACTGGTATTGAAGAAGGTGGAAAAACTGGAATGGTTGCACTTGTAGTTGGTGTCCTATTCCTAGTATCCATCGTTGCAGTGCCTATTGCAGCCGCTGTCCCACTCTATGCTTCTCACGTTGCACTTGTCCTCGTAGCTATCCTTATGCTACGTGGAGTAACCGATATAGACTGGAAAGATGTCACAAACTCAGTCCCAGCAGGACTTACTATTTTGATGATGCCTCTAACGTTCTCTATCGCCTATGGTATCGCAGCAGGACTTATATCCTACCCCATAGTTAAAGCAGCAAAAGAAGGTAGTCTCAATGCTGCAACCCCTGCACAATGGGGCCTTGCAGTCGCTTTCGTGATTTACCTCTATGTAACCACAGGCGGATTGTAGAATCTTCAACAGGGAAGAATATTTTAATTTTAAACAAAACTTAGAACGAAAAAATAATCTCCCTTTCTTCTAAAACAAGAAAGGTAAGATATTCGTTCTTCGCATTCTTTTATCTGACATTGTATGTCGCGTTTCAGTTTATCCTCTCGATCACAATTCTTTAGAATTTTAGTCTGTATCCTGGTATTGCTGCTCATTTCCCCTGCCGTTTTTTCAGCCATAACTCATGAACCAACGGCGTCATATTTGGATTTCTCTCCTGGGGTCATTGAGCAACCTGCAGATGGCATTACTATTATCAGTATCCAGGGATTTCATTTTGAAGGAAAAGGAAGCACGAAAAAACCCGCAAGACTAGTTGCAGTTGATTCTGTTGGAAATGTACTGTGGGTTCATAATGGAAGCTCTGTCGGAGCACGATGGTTCTATGACGCTGATCCACTTCCAAATGGCAATATTCTCGTAGTAGCAACAGAGCCCGATGGAACTCTTTTTTATGAACTCGATTCCCAAGCTGGAAAAATAAATTGGCTCCACCGACTGCCTCTCATCGATACTCACGACGCGGATCTAATCGGAGATGACAAACTCCTAATAGCAAACATGAGAAATTACAATACTTCTACCAATCTAAACGATGACCGTTTGCTTATTTTTAATATGACCACCGAATCATTTGATTGGGAATGGAAATTCAGAGATCATGGTTTTCAAAAACGTGGTGGCGGGCGCTATTCTGAAGATTGGACCCATGTCAACGATATCGATCTAATTGATCAGAGATATGTTATGGTATCTATCAGGAATTTTGATCAAATCATTCTCATTGATTTACTATCCGATGAAATCGTCCTAACATTGGGAGAAGATGGGCAACATAAAACCATGTATGAACAACACAACCCCCAATATTTGGTCTCTTCTGAAAATCTTCCAACTATTCTCGTAGCTGATTCTGAAAACGATCGAGTAATCGAGTATGAATATTCTAATGATACCTGGGAACGAACATGGCAGCTTTCTGGGAATTTCTCTTGGCCCCGTGATGCAGATAGATT
>NZ_WTZR01000006.1:0-59048 GCF_009889665.1 Candidatus Hikarchaeum yamanae
AGGAGTAGGAGCAGGAGTAGGAGCAGGAGTAGGAGTAGGAGCAGGAGTAGGAGTAGGAGCAGGAGTAGGAGTAGGAGTAGGAGTGTCTGGGAAATATACTGGAGAAATATCTTCTACCGCCCCACCTGAACACCCCGAAATGATGAGACAAAGTGCCGCTACGATGACAAGAAGGTGAGATTTCTTCATAATATACGGACTCTATGGGATGCAACAGTAATTAAAATTTTATCCCTGGATCTTAGAGATTTGAATTCAGGGGTTCCAAATTATAGATAGTACCAATAAACCGTTATTCTTCCCCCGGCGATTTCAATATGATCTGTCTCTCCCGAACCATCCCTTCCCACCTGTTATACCTGCCCATATTGCTGTTATGACCCAACTAAGAAGAAATAGCACAACCAAGCCACCAACTATGAAAATAATGGAGGTGACAGGATTGCTCATATAGAGATAGAAATATGGCAGATGTGGGAATAAATACGGGGCTATAACGTACAACACGTACAACAAAGCCGGAAATGAGATCAAAAACACAAATGGATGTTTCCGAATAATTGATGGATCTTCAGTTTGGTATGGATCTGACTTTGTCACCATTTGCTGCCTCCCAACTTCTTCTCTATCGTGATTTCCATTGGATGGAATAGTTTTCCCTGGTTTATAATTTTACTCCCAACAAGTTGTTGCAGGGGGTTTATCGGTCACATCGATAACAAAAGAACCAACACCTTCAATCTTTGAAATTTTTTCCTTTATGTCACCTAGATCTTCCCTTATATTTTCTGTTGCCTTCTTTATGTACCGTTTGAAAATTCCTTCTTCTATATCGTCTATTTGCGACGCAAAAATTGTGTGCTTACAGTGCTCTGACCATGTTTGTGCGATTGACTCTAGTTCTATGTCTGTAGGTTTTCGTCCTTCCTTTTCATAATATTCTTTTATAGCTTTCAAATAATCTATGCTCAATGCAAGTGGACCTCTTCTCACATTTGTTTCAGGATCGAATATTCCTTTTTTCCCCAACTCTCTCAATTCCTCTTCATCCACGTCTAGATCTATCTCTAAAACTCCCATACTTTGTTTCAGATGAACTGTTGGAATTGTTTTGTCCATTCCTCCGTCTTCAAAATATGTTGTATGTGACTTGATGTGGTGCCGCTCGGTCAGAACGTTTGTGAGTCCTAATGCAATTTTTTTTATATTTTCTTTTGTGACGTTTCCTGATATAAACAAGAGTTTAGATGAGAAGACTTTGTTTCTCCCAATTTCGGTCTTGAACAAATCATTTATTATTTCAGTAGTAGTGTTCGCGACGTTATCTGTTACTCCCGGTAGTAATCCCAATTCAAGCACAAAATCAAACTTCTTGTCTGCAGGCTCATTTATTCGTGGAAACTCTGTAATTGGGTTGTGAAGGGCCGCAGCTATCTGTTTAAATTGTCCCTCTGAAAAATCATACTCAACCGTGTAAACCTTGGAGGTTTCTATCGAAACTTCATGCCCCTCTATTGCAAGTGCATTCTCCAGTACTTTTGCTTCTGGACTTTTTTTCGTCGAGTCAATTTCTATTCTACAAATGTTACTCATTTCTATTCAAAAAACCCTTAACTTTTTACTTATAGTATCGCAGAGGGGAAAAATCATAATATTTGGAAAATCATAAGAGTTAACCTCGCGACTTTTTTAAGTGAAAGTAATATGTCTCAAAAAGCATTATTTCTTTCTGGCAAAGATGTTGCCGGATTAGCAACAATGGAAGAATTTATTGAAGCCATTCGGGATGGATACCGTCAAAGAGGAGAAGGTGCGTCTGCAAAACCATCGCAAGTAATCTCAAGCGATGCCGGTCCAACACCTCGATATGGAAAAGCAGCTAGTCTTGTCACATATGGGGCTAGTATGCCCGACTCGAATGTCATGGGTATGTACACAATGTGCCCTTCCTCTGCAACCGAGGGGTGGTATTTAAATCAATTGTATAGCAGTATTGGAGAACCACTAGCAGTAATTGATGGGGCTAGCTGGAATCCTCTCAAAACAGGTGCAGTTGGTGCAGTTGGTGTGGATGCTTTAGCAAGAGAAGATTCTTCAGTTGTTGCCCTAATTGGAAGTGGAGAACAATCAAAAGGTCAACTAGTCGCCATCGAACACGTTCGTGATATCGAACATGCATATGTCTATTCTCCCAACAAAGAGCATAGGGAAAAGTTTGCTAAGACAATGCAAGATTTCGTTAAATGCGATATAATTTCCGTAGATTCTAGCGACGCGGCAATTGAAAATGCTGATATTATTGTCACTGCAACAAAAGCGTCAGATCCTGTATTCGATGGGTCCAAAATGAAAGAAGGTGTTCATGTAAATGCAGTAGGGCAGGGAAGTGAAGCCGACAAACGAGAAGTAGATGAGGTAACTGTCAAACAAGCCAAGTGGGTCTCTGATATAAAAGCAAGAACTCTACGATCCCAAGGTGCCTATATCTATGCCGCAAACCACGGATTCATTGATTTTGATACCCACTACTATGCAGAACTGGGTGAAGTTCTAGCAGATAAATATCCTGGCCGAGAATCTGAAACTGAGGTAACTCTATTTGATTCAACAGGATCTGGACCCGAAGCGGTCGCTGGTGGAAAACTATTGTATGAAAAAGCTGTTAAAGCAGGAATAGGAACTGAGATCGAGTTCTACTCTGCAGAAGAATCATTTGGATTCACCGATTACATCGCAACCGACTGGTAATCTTATTTATATTTTTCCAGTTCCGGGGGTGGCATTTTTATAGGATGTCATTGGAAGCTCAATGCCCAATCCCTCTTTTATCGCCTTTTCATATAACATGGCCGCAGATGCAACAGTTTCAACACCCACTCCTGTACTGTCAAAAATTGTAATTTCTTCTGCACTTGTTCTTCCTGGAATACGCCCTGAAATTATATCTCCTATTTCTGCATATATGTGATTTTCACCCACTCGACCAGCATTATATGCTGCCAGAAATCCCCCTGCCATTCGAAGTCGTTCTTGTACACCATGTGCAAAAACTCGCTCTCTAAGATCTGGGACATATTTATCCGCTTTACAAATCGCTTCTATATCCAGCTCTCTTTCGTGCCCCGATTGACCCATTGCATTCACATGGATTCCTGGACTGAGCCTTGATCCATCAAAAACGGGATCAGAAGCAACCGTCGCCGTAACCAAAATATCCACATCATCAACAGCACCATCACTGGAATCGACAGGTTTTGCATCAAACCCCATGTCCTTTTCAATTGTTTTACAAAATGCTTCTCGATTGTCAGACTTTCTAGAATATACTTTCACACTAGTGATATCTCGAACGACAGCTAGTGTTTGGAGTGCACCATATGAAACACGACTAGTCCCGATTATCCCCACACTTTCAGAATCTTCTCTTGCGAGCACTTCAGAAGCAATTGCACTTGATGCCCCTGTTTTAAGAGGATTCCAATACGATCCATCTAATATAGCGAGCATTTTTCCAGTTTTTATGTCCCATAATGGGCATGTGAACCAACCATCTCTCTCAGGACCTCCAACAGAGTACACATAGTACCCCATGTATCCCATTTCTGGCAACATAGACATATACCCAGTTAAATCCGTATTTGGATCTTCTGTTGCTAGTGCTGAAGGCGCATTCGACGGGGCACCATGCCCACGTTCTCTGTAGGCATCCCTTGTCGCATTAACATAATCTTCTGGATCTGCCAAATCTATCAAATCTTCTGTGGTCAAATACAATATCGTATCAATCATTATTATTCCTTTTTAGCAGTAAAAGTAGATAATTGTCTTGATCATTAACCACTAGCAATTTCGACATCAATTTCTACCAAATATGCCTCCTGAACTAGCTGATGCACTCCAATTAATGTGTGGCATGGATATGGTTCTTCTGTAAAAACTTCTTTCCAAACATCACTATACTCTTGAAGATGTTTTCGAGGCTCGATTAAATAACTAGTTACCTTTGAAATGTCACTTAAATTTTTATCCATTTCTGCCAATATAGTTTCAATATTTGCAAATGCCTGCCTGGCTTGACTCGTCATGTTTGCCCCAACTGGTTTAAATTCCCCAACTCTTCCTACCATTCCCGAAATGGATATGTGTCCTTTATCTATTCTAGCCTGGCTATAGCCCCTTGATACGGTATCTGGCATATTTTTTGGATGTATAACTACAGTCATACTATGAAAGTCCACTTCAGAGAAAATAGCACTTACCAATAGTCCAATCCGAACTTATATCTTGGGCAACTGCGTTTTCTTAGTTATAATGTTATACGACCTAACACTTCCTCTCAATGATGACACGATATTAATTCCTGGTGGGGGAAATGCATTTAAAGCAGAAACAATACTGAGCATAGAACAAGGACATGCAGCTGCCGTTCATAGTTTCAGCCAAAGTACACACGTCGGTACTCACATGGATGCTGCAGCACATTATATTGGAGGTGGGAGAACCATCGACCAAATAGAACTTGATGTGCTTATCGGCCCTGCACAAGTAATAGATCTTCGTGAGTATTCGGGAGAATATATTACTTCAGATATACTCGAAAAAGAGGCATCCCATATTGAAAAAGGAGACCGACTTCTTATGATTACGGGAGACGTTGACAAATACTTCCACCGTGCAGAAAATCCCCAAATTAAAACTTTATTCGAAGAAGGAGCCTGTTTCTCTGTAGATGGGGCAAAATGGTTAGTTGATAAAGGGGTCCGAATGGCTGCAAATGATTTTGTAACCGAATCAACTAAAGATGCAAAAACTAAAACATTCGACGCCGACCGACCAGTACACAATCTCTTGTGCGGTGCAGACATAGCCATACCCGAGTATCTGTGCAACACAGACAAGGTTGTTGAAGAGAAATCAATTGATTTATTCTGCTTGCCGCTTCCGATCACTGGATTTGAAGCAGCACCTACTCGGGTCATTGCTAGGACTTACGACTAGTAAAATCCCATATAGCATTATTTTGTTTATATGTTTTAAATAAAACAAATGAAAAGCCTATTTGTATTCAGACGGGACTTGAGATTGGAGGATAATACTGCTTTAATCCAAGCACTTTCAGATAGCGATGAAGTAATTCCTTGTTTTATACTCGACCCCCGGCAATTAGAATTCAATGAATATCGGAGCTTAAATGCGATTCAGTTTATGTTTGAAAGTTTACGAGAACTCAATTCTGAACTTTTAAAAAATGATTCTTTATTATATTTATTTAAAGGAAATGGCGAACAAGTAATTTCTCAATTATTGGCTCACGTGGATGCAGTATATCTCAATAGAGACTATACACCTTTTAGCATTAATCGGGACAATTCGATTCAAAATTTATGTTTAGAATCTGGTAAAAAATTTGTTCTCTGCGACGATTTGTTGTTACACCGTCCTGAAAATGTATCTACTAAAACTGGAGGAACTTATCAAGTTTTCACTCCATTTTATAAAAATGTAATTCAAAAGAAGATACCAATTCCCATTTCTAATAACCATTCCAATTACTCTAAAATAGACCTTGACAATCTCCCTATCACCACGTTAAAAACTAACAATAATGAAGATATTTTCGTTAGAGGCGGTCGAAAAAAAGCTATCCGTATACTTGACGGTATAACTCAATTCAAAAACTACTCCGACAAACGTAATTATCCATTCTTATCTTGTACTACCGGCCTCTCTGCACACAATAAGTTCGGCACAATCAGCGTCCGAGAACTTTATCACGCCATTAAAAACCAATTTGGAAAAAATCACGCATTGATAACTCAATTAATATGGCGCGATTTTTACACCCACATAGCATTTCACCACCCCCACGTTTTTGGTAGCAATTTCCGTAAAAAATATGACCAAATCCAATGGTCAACCAATGCAGACCACTTTGAAAAATGGTGCACTGGGCTTACTGGATTCCCAATAGTGGATGCAGGAATGAGGCAGTTGAACACCACTGGGTGGATGCACAACCGTATGCGAATGGTAGTTTCTAGTTTCCTAACAAAATCACTACGTATCAATTGGCAATGGGGTGAAAAATATTTTGCACAAAATCTAATTGATTATGATCCCTGTGTAAATAATGGAAGTTGGCAATGGGCTGCCAGCACCGGATGTGACGCACAGCCTTATTTTAGAATATTTAATCCCTGGAGGCAGCAAGAACGATTCGATAAAGAATGTAAGTATATCAAAGAATGGATTCCAGAACTTAGGGATTATTCTTCTAAAAAAATACATAACTGGAATGGGTGTTCTACTTACCCTGAACCTATCATAGACCATAAAAGCGAAGTTAGAAGAACATTGGAGCTCTTTAAATCAGCATCATGAAGTTAACAGTAGGATGTAAAGATTACGAATGGCTAGAACCACTTATTCATGGTTATGTAAAATCTGACGATCTAGAGTTGCAATTTTTTACAGATGCACCTAGCAACCGAATACACGATCGAACAGTTGGGGGAGATTTTGATGTCGCAGAATTTTCTCTAGCTAAACATATCATAGGGTATCCCAATTGGGAATTCATTGGGTTACCCGTGTTCCCTCGTCGCTTTTTTCCACATTCTCATATCTTTGTCAATCAAAATTCAAATATAACTGAACCAAAAGATCTAGAAAATAAACGGGTCGCAATATATCAATACCAAAATACATTGGCACTCTGGGCAAGAGGAATTCTTTCAGAATATTATGATGTTGATTTAGAATCAATTGAGTGGGTCACTTCGCGCCCCGAAACATTTGAAGTTCCCTACGATCCGGAAATTGTTGACCATAAAACATTACCAGAGCAATTATCTCAAGGAAAAATAGACGCCCTATTTCTACCAACAACAAATAGGATCTACCCACTTCCCAAAAATGTAGCTCGGATGTATTCGGATCCTCGTGAGGCAGAAAAAATATATTTTCAAAAATCAGGTTTCTGTCCACTTATGCACGATATAGTCATTAGAAACGAAATTGTTGAAAATGATCCCTGGGTTGCCACTGAATTATATGAGCTATTTCAAAAATCGTATGCTTCATATTTAACTAGAATCACTGACGATACTAAATGGCCCTTGGCCTGGTGGACTATGTATATCGAAGAAGAGTTAGAGGTGTTCGGAGATATATGGGCCAGATCCTTTGATTTTAATTCAAATGTGAAAGCTGAATTAGAAACCATGATTCAATATGCCTATGATCAACATTTGATATCTGATATCTTCGATCCACAGGATTTGTTCTATAAAGTTTAGTAAATCTATTTATTATCGTTGAATATAATTTATAAATATACTTATCAACGAATTTAGATAAATAAAAGAAAAATATACCTGTATAAAAAACGATAAATATTATTATCGTCAAATTTAAGTTATTTGGGAATATATCCTGATAAGATGGAACTTGAAACCTCAAACGATACTCGTGTGACAATCAATACATATGTCCCAGAATATCAACGGGATTTATGGAAACAGCACGCAGGACTTTTAGACATGAATCTGAGTGAATTTGTACGGGCGATGGTTCAGGCAGGTAGGCGTGATTTTGACATTGGAACTAAAAATAATGAAAATATATTGAAAGTCAATTTTGATAACAAAACCCCCGGGGTATCGGGAGTAAAAATACAACTTCTAAATTTTCTCCAAAACGACGAGTGTTTGGGTTGGGACAAACTAGTGCAAAAACTCACAGTAGATTTGGAAGATGAAATGGAACTTGCATTAACACAACTCCAAGAAGAAAATATAATTAGGTATAATGGGAGGCTAGGTGGCTATACACTTTTGCGAGATTAACTATGGTAAAACCAAATCTCAATCGTAGTGATCCTATTGCCTATTTCATACAGGACATGGAATACCATGGTAGATCTAAAAGAACTCAAGATGCATATTTTCGAGTACTCACCGACTTTCAATTGTTTTTGAACAACGAATGTGGTACTAAAATCAATAACGCTACTCATAGAGATTGCATGGCTTGGCTACATGGCATTCGTAAAATATCTTCTCCAAGTACTATTGCAACATATGCGTCGTATGTCAATCGATTCTATAGGTATATGTCCAATGTAGGGATATTAAATTCAAACCCCATGCTGCTAGTCGTTGAAGAGTTGACAGAATCAATAGAATCAAACCCAATACGAAGGGATATTTCATTAAAAAGTATGCAGAAATTTTTAAAAAATATTTCACACCCTTTGGATCGGGCAATTATTGTTACTTTACTAAAAACAGGAATGAGGGTTGGAGAGCTTTGTAACCTAGACTTAAGAGATTTAAATTTAGTGGACCAAGATGTAACTTTCACATATAAAATAAAACCAAGAGGTGCAATTGGGGACCGATCAAAGACTTTGTATATCTCAAAAGAACCCACTCGAGGAGAAATCTACAACGGCGAGGTAAGAACTGCATCAAATAAACGGAAACGTGACACCATAGTGCCTATTGATAATGAATTATATCATACTTTAAAAGTATGGCTTTCCATTCGGCCAGATTCCAATTCTCCGGCAGAACCTGTGTTCCTTAGCACTTCAAAATGGGGGCATAGGATCACCCCTAGTATCGTTCGTTCCAGACTTTTAGAATATACTAAAACCACCGGATGGCATTCCCCTGGGGCAGGGGCAGAAGAGAATGTAACTCCTCATTATTTCCGTCACTTTTTTACTACCAATTTAAGAAATGAAACAGGAGACCGAGGTATTGTTAAATATCTACGTGGAGACGTCGCAGACGATATTATTGAAACTTATACTCATAATTGGGGCGATAGAGTTAGAATCGTTTATGAAAAAAATATTTATTCATTGTTAGTTTAAAAAAAAATTCTGTTTTATTTGAAACAGACAAACAAAATATTGCAATATGCCAATTCACAAATTGTTTAATATGGAACATTTAAACAAAATACTGCTATACGCGTATATTTATGTTTTATTTGGAACAGATAAACAAAATACTGCTATACTTTCAAATCCACTTATATTTAATCGATATGAGTAGATGGGAACCAGGCCAATTTCCCTTCAGATTCTATTGACACACACACAAATGAGTTAAGAGGCATGTTCGAATTGGTCGGGGCAGAACATTGTATTATCTCTCCGTTCAACAAAGCCACTTTGTACAGTACTTTCTCACCTAGATAGCGTTGATATGTAATGGTCCCATTGGCATCTTTTGGATTGCACAAGTCTATTTTAAGATCTTCTGGTCGAAACAAAATTTCCATATTTAGATTATCATATTCTTTAGAAAGCCCATATATATTTTCTCGATTGATATCACCTACCATTGTCGAAATAGTATCTCCGTCTAGGAATCCCGAAATGAAGCTTGCATGTCCCAAAAAACTTGCCACGAATCTGGATCGGGGATAATTAAATAATTCTTGGGGGGATCCAGATTGCTCTATTCTGCCGTTTTTGAGGATTAGAACTCTATCTGAAATGGATAATGCCTCCTCTTGATCATGAGTAACAAATATAGTGGTTGTCCCCGTAGTTTTTAAAATCGTTCTAAGTTCTTCTCTCATTTCAATTCTAAGTCCTGCATCAATACTAGAAAATGGCTCATCTAAAAGTAAAATTGAGGGGTTGGGTGCCAATGATCTTGCAAGAGCAATCCGTTGCTTTTGTCCACCAGAAAGCTCGTTTGGGTAACAATCCTTCTTGTGAGAAAGGCCCACCAATTCTAATAAGTCATCTACTTTTTCGGGGTATAATTCTAGGTCGTATTTGTTTATCCCAAAAGAAACATTTTGGCTAACAGTCAAATGAGGAAATAGGGCCAAATTTTGAAATACAATCCCAACTCCTCGTTTTTCGGGAGGAACTAGTACTTCGGGACTACTCACTAATTCATCATGGATCTTAATTGTTCCTCCGTCTATTTCTTGTAATCCTGCTATGCACCTTAGTATCGTGGTTTTTCCACTTCCTGAAGCACCCAAAAGTGTTAATAATTCCCCTTTTCCAACAGAAAAAGATAAGTTTGAAAGTATTCGGTTTTTTCCAAAGTTTTTAAACATATTTTCTATTTCTAGAATTGGATTTTTCGGACCTTCACCTCGAAGGGGGGGCCATACATCAAATGACTTGGAATTATCCATGGCCATTTGAATCCTCCTGCATCAAGAGTAGGACCATCGAAAGGCCAGATACTATTAACAGCATTACTATTGGTAATGCGGCATCACCATAAAAATTTGCGTCTTCTGCCATCCAAATCAATGTGACCAGCGTTTCAAACCCCGTGGGTCGTAGCATCAATGTTATCGGAAGCTCTTTCATAACTGTCAAAAATACCAAACAAAACCCTGCAAGCCAACTCGGGGTAACCAAGGGGAATGTAACTTTAAGGAACGATCTTATTGGACCCACACCTAGTGTTCTCGATGCGTGAACCAATCCAATGTCTACACTAGAAATTGCAGCGGTATTGGATCCAATTGAAAGTGGGAAGAAACGAATGGCATATGCAAAAATTAAAAGAGGTAATGTCTGGTAATAAGAGCCAAGGTATCTAGATCCAAAGAAAATTAAAGCCAGACCTATGACCACGCCGGGCATCGCATAGCCAATATAGGAGGATTTTTGAATAATACCATACCAAGGTGGTATCTTTCTAACAATGAGATGTGACACAGGGGTACTAGCCAATGTTATCACCGTGGCCGCTGCAAACGATACTAAAACCGAATTGAATATGTGCTTATACGGGATCGTGAAAACACTTCCATAAACGGGATCTAAACTAAACCAACCAAAAAATGTTATTAGGGGGATGGCAATTCCAAAAAAAGCCACTAATAGTGGAAATACCGTAGATAAACCTTTCCACTTTCCTAATTGGATCTGAAGTGTCCCTTTAAAATCAATGGTTTTTCGATCGATAACTGACTTATGAGCTCTAGATTCCATCGACAAGATCACAATTGCAAACAATAATAAGATCAATGACAATATCGCGGAGAACCCCAAATCAAACCTTTTGATATATATCGCACGTGTAAATACATCATATCTCATTATTGCAGGAGTTCCAAAATCGGATAGACAATAAAGCGAAACTAATAGTGCCCCTGCAATCACTGCAGGGTATATTTGTTTCCAAATAACTCTACTAAATGTTATCCACCGATTGACTCCAAGGGTCCTAGAAACATCGATCGTTTGAGGATCAATGGTTTTTAACGCAGCCCTAGTGGTAAGGTACACGTAAGGGTAGGTATACAATGTGAGTACAATTACAGTCCCAGAAAGGCCATATATGGATGGCAATTCTTCCACCCCTATGGGCAAAAGCATCTTTTGGAGCGTACCATTTGGGCCAAATGTCGAAACATAGGCGAATGCACCTATGTAGCTTGGAATTACTAGTGGCAAACAAACCATGGCGGTCCAAAACCGTTTGTATGATATGTCTGTACAAGTCGTTATGAATGCAAGAGGGACTGCAATCAAAATAGTGCACAGGGTTGTCAATGACACCATCACAATGCTATTAATCAGTATTTGAATCGTTTTTCCCCGGGAAAGTATAGTAATTAAGTCTGCAAATGGAACTGTTATCGCAGTTATCACTAACCACACTGAAGGTATTAGGATTAAACCTGCAATAGTTGAGGAAGCAATTATGGAAAACAGTATCGTCCGGGGATATTTTTTCACGTTAGATGTATGCAGTACGGATTGAAATAGTCATTGAACAAAATTGAAATTAAAGATATTATCGCTGTATATTATCTTTAATAATTTTAGAGAGTGTAGATACCCATTCATCATCATCATTTAAACAAGGAATCAGTGTGAATTCCCTACCTCCATTTTCTATGAAAATCTCATTTCCCCGGATCCCAATCTCCTCCAATGTTTCCAAACAATCTGCTATAAACGAAGGGCAGCAAATGGCTAGTTTTTGTACTCCATTTTTAGCCAGGCGTTTAATTTCATCTTCTGTCGAGGGACCAAGCCATTCATCAAATCCAAGTCTCGATTGAAAAGACCAACTCCATTTATCCCTTTCCAACGAAAGTGCATTCGCAACGCATTCTGTAGTCTGTTTGACTTGATGCGGATAACAAATGGAGTGACATTGCGGATTTGGGATATGGCAACAATCTTTATATTTAAAACAATGATCTTTGTTGGGATCCATCTTTTTAACATGTCTAACGGGAATTCCATGGTAACTAAATAATAAATAGTCTGAATCACCAAGATTTTTTTCGATAATTTTGGATAGGACTGAGATATAGTCTGGGTGATTATAAAATGGACCTACATATTGCAAAGTAAGTCTCGGGAATCTATCCCGAATTATTTGATTTGCATGCTCTATAACCGATTTTGTACTAGCCATTGCATAATGCGGATAAAGTGGACAAATGATTAGATCTCTTAAATCGGAATGCTCTAAAACCATTTTCTCAATGGTAGATTCCATACTAGGAGATCCATAGCGCATGGCAAGTTCCACCGGAATTTCTGATATGCGGGACAATTTGTCTTGAACCTTTTCGCTGATATCTATTAGTGGGGATTTATCAGTCCATATTAACGAATATGCTTCTGCACTTTGCTTTGGCCTCACATTTAAAATAATTCCTTTTATGAGGAGGTATCTTAACAAATATGGTAGGTCAATAACGTGTTTGTCCATCAAAAATTCATCTAAGTATTTCTTAACGTCAGAAGGTTCGGGCGACTCTGGAGATCCTAAATTAACTAATAAAATTGCCTCATCCATTTAAGTCTGATATGACGTTTGTATACCTCCCACATAAGCATATCTTATTTGATTCAGACGCTCCTTCCTCACAAGTGCACATTCGATCTTTCTGATTAAAATTAATTTTATGACGGTTTTTATATAGGTCCATTTTGGTTTCCTAAAGTTTGTTGATATTTTTCAGATTTTTATATGTATTATCTACCAATAAGACCCTATTGGGACCACTCGGGTTCGAACCGAGTAACAGCATTCTGCTCATGTCAGAAGCTGGTGCCTCAGGTGACACATACTATCAAATTGCACAGGTCCCTTGATATGGTTTTAGATTGATGATTTAAATTACAAAGAGAGACGTTCTCACATTTAAGTGAGAATTCCCATTTTAAATTTAAAGTACTCCTGCTTCCTCTTGCAAGGCAACAGTTTCGTTAATGTCCTGTGAAGCAAACTTAACCAGATCAACTTTAGGTGTTTTTTGTTCTGATAGTTTTGGCAGACGTGGATCTGCTTCTAGTCCAGGGATCATCGGATACTCAAATTTCATATTCCCAATGAAGAATTGTTGTGCTTCAATGGAGAGAAGATGCCTAATGAAATTGGATGCGAGTTCATAGTTTTGCCGTGGATTCTTGACGATCGTTGCTCCTGCAACATTCATGAATACTCCTGCATCGTTTTCCGTAAAGGCCAATTCTATGTGATCTCCAGATCCATAGCTATGTCCTGTTGGATCGTTCTTTACCCTCATAGGGTAGTAGTGGTTTACAGGACCAGCATGAATCTCCCCAGCTAGGATCGCTTCGGTCACATTACTTTCCTTTGCATAGTTTTTGACACCAGCTGCTTTCATGTCTTTTAACCATTGCAGCGTTTTGTCTTTTCCATGTAAATATCTCATGCATGTGATGAAATCTGCGTGGGACCCATATGTTGGTGCCCATCCCATCTTGTCTTTGAGTGCCTCAACTTTGGGGAGGTCAAAGATACTTTTAGGGATTGTAGATGCATCGACTTCTTTTGTGTTGTATGCGATGCAACGAAGCCTACCAGATGTTCCGATCCAATGTCCCTCGGGGTCGAGATAGCCTTCTCGCCCGGCACTGATTACATCTGCATTAACGGGAACTGTCATTCCTTCGTTCTTTAATAAACCAAGGGCACCTGTACTAACTGTGTAGAATACATCTGCTGGTGTGTTTTTACCTTCAACTCGTATTTGATTTGCCAAAGCTGTGGATTTGTCATATCGAATATCTAGGTTAAGTTTAGGATATTTGTCCTGAATCATCACAAATAACTCACCAACGAGCGATTCTTTCCTACCAGAGTACATCGTTAGGTCTCCTTCCAATGGAGGGAGGGCAGCCATAGATACTCCTACAGGTACTGCAGGTGCTGCAGGTGCTGCAGGTGCTGCAGGTACTGCTGCTGGTTCTGAAGCGGCAGGAGCTGCTGCTTCTTGTTGTGTTGTACAACCTGCGATAGTCATTAGTCCAACGGACCCTGCGGTCGCAAGTAATTGTCTTCGAGAGATATTTTTCAAACTCATCGAGTAGACTAAACTGCCTCTATATATAACCTAGCTTATTTAACTCTAAGATAATATTCAACTATTAATGGTTAATATTAATTCCAGGGAGTATTATTCACAGTTATTCCAACAGGTATGCCGGTAAGTAGCTCCCATATGGAACTTTCAAATGAAGTCTCCAAAGGAGGTGTTTGAATCATGTCAGACAAAATATCGTTTGTGGCTTCATGTCCACAAGTATAGTAATGTTCACCAGGGCTTGATGCGGAAATCCCTACAATCTCTTGACTGCAAATAGGGCATTTTGATGTGGGTTCTATTTTTGCCGTTTGAAGAGTCATTGTTATGCTCATGATTCAACAGTGACAGCACTGCTATTTAGACGGCCGCCTAGCATGGTGAAAGTAAAACGGCAGACTGGAGGCAGACGAGGGGCATTCTTTGGTCCTCTGATTTTACACCATTCTATTAAAAACCAACCTACCGCCGTGTGTCCGACCCAGGGCATATGGGTTCACAGACTTTGCGAAAAACTAAAGTTATGGCTAACCATCTCGCAGGTATGGATCGAATTGCAATAATAGGGGCTTCTATGACGCAATTTGGAGTTCGGGAAGGCTCTTGGATACGCGATTTACTCTCAGAGGCTGCAATGAGTTGCATAGAAACTACAGGCGTATCGCCCAGTGATATTGATCATGTATATGTTTCTAATATGGCCAGCGGGGAGTTCGAGGGGCAGACGGGAATTATGAATGCGCTGGTCCAAGATATAGGGGCAGTTCCTGCATATACTGCCCGAATTGACCAAACTAGTGCATCGGGGGGAGCGGGCATCTACGCGGCGTGGCAATCCGTAGCTAGCGGTCAAAGTGATATGACATTACTTGTAGGTGGTGAAAAAATGACTCACACATCCACTTCAAACGCAACAGACATAATCTCGACACTCACTCATCCCGTAGAATACAAACACGGAGTTACATTACCTAGTTTTGCAGGCCTCATCACTCAACTTTACTTACACAGATATAATGCATCTCGTGAATCACTTGCCAAAGTCGCCGTTAAAAATCATAAGAATGGGGTTGACAACCCTCATGCACACTTTAGAAAAGAAATAGATATAGAAACTGTACTATCTTCACCCATAATCGCAGACCCACTTAGATTGTATGATTTTTGTCCGATAACAGATGGGAGTGCTGCCTTGATGGTTTGTCCTGAATCTCGCGCAAAAAAAATTACAGACGATTACGCAGTGATTACTGGAATAGGAGGTGCAACAGATACCCACGTGGTCCACGAACGAAGAGAACCCACAACATTAGATGCAGTGGTGATTAGCTCAAAAAAGGCATACGAAATGGCAAACAAAACACCCGAGGATATAGATGTTGCAGAATTGCACGATATGTTTACAATACTTGAAATTTTGCAGTCGGAAGATTTAGGGTTTTTCAATAAGGGAGAAGGGTGGAAGGCAGTAGAAAAAGGCCTCACTGACCGGGATGGAAAACTGCCAATAAACACATCGGGGGGGTTAAAATCAAAGGGACATCCACTAGGTGCTAGTGGTGTTGCACAGGCACATGAATTATACCACCAGTTAATGGGCACTGCAGGTAAGCGGCAAGTCGACGCAAAAACTGCACTGGCATGTAACATTGGGGGATTTGGAAATTGTGTTATTACTACTATTTTGGAGTCTATATGAGTGATAAATTAATTGTGTACAAATGCTCTAATGGCCATCTTTGTTATCCAAAGCATAGCATATGTTCTGAATGTGGAGTTTCAATAGGAAATGAGATGGTAGACATATCTAATTTGAAAGGTACGGTTGTCACTTGGACAAAAAGCACGGTCCCCCCACCCGGAGTACGAAAACCAAATATTATTGCTATTGTTGAATATCATATCGAAGGTGAAACAGTAGCATTATTAGGAGGTATCGAGGGAGAATCTGTGAGTATAGGTGATATTGTCAACGCCATACCTGTTTCAAATCTCAGAGATACTGAATATTGTCAACGAGAGAAAGGAAGTCAAACCTGGTCGGGCCATCGATTTAAAATAGTGGAATAAAACCCAATCAAGAATCACTTTGCATAAGTTTTGATGTTTTTCCAAACAACTTGCATTTTCTCTCCAGTCAGCTTGACTAATTGGTCAAGGGAATCCTCGGAATCGGGAGATACCAATCCCAAGTCCCGAATGGCTTTTGTTGCAGAAACGTGGTGAACATGCACCAATCCATCTTCTGGAGACTCATATACGACAGTAGTGCAGGGTAGCATTCCTGCGATCTCTGGATCAATTTTTAAAGCACCATATGCAATTTGTGGGTGACAAACTATTATCAATGCGACCTTTGATACAGTTTCGCCCAATGTCCCTTTTATCATTTTATCGAGATGGCTAACATTTATCGTCTCAAAGTCAGCCAATTCGTGTTCTAATTGTATCGCAAGAACTGCATCTTCAAAATCCATATCAACCGTGGTGTGTAGTACTTCTTTTGCCGTGGCAGTTTCATCCATATGAATAGGTAAAAACCACTTTAAAAAACACTTGTGGTTAGCAGATGGAAAATAGTTTATCAAAAGTCACATCCGAAATTGTTTAAAGCCCGGGTGAAATCAAATAGAATATGAGTGCAGCAATGGAGAAAATGCTTTTCTGCGTTTCGTGCGGTATCAGTATTTCTGGAGTGAATGCAACATCTTTTGAATGTCCTAACTGCGACACCAACATTTCTAGATGTTCCAAATGTAAAAGACAGAGTAATAGATATCAGTGCCCGGGCTGTGATTTCGAGGGACCATAGCTACCATGGGGACTGTAGCCGCAAAAATCAAGATCATGCCAGAAACTTCAGAAATTGATATTGAAGAGCTAGAAAAAAATATTGAAGGTGCAATCCCCGATGGGGCTGAGTTAAAAGGAATTGAACGCCAGCCCATTGCATTTGGACTAGTTGCACTATATCCTACAGTTCTAATCCCCGATGGGGAGGGTGGAACTGATAAGATCGAAGAGGCTCTTTCCAAGGTAGAAGGTGTTGGTAGTGTTGCTGTTGAGGCAGTGGGGCTAATATAGAGAGTTTTAAGCTGCTTAAATTAACATTTCATATATAAGATTATGCCAAGTTCAAAGGGACCACGTAGCAAAACTCGACGAAAGTTGACAAATAAACTTCGAGATAGAGGAACTTCCCCACCTCAGCGAATAGTTCAACAGTTTGAAAATGGACAAAAAGTCCACCTCAGAATCGACCCAAGTGTACAAGATGGGAGGTTCCACCCTAGATTCAATGGGCACACAGGAGAGGTGGTTGGAAAGCAAGGATCTGCCTTTAAAGTCCAAATAACCGATGGAGGAAAGACAAAGGTTTTAATTTCAGTTGCTGCCCACCTGAAAGCCCAAAAATAACAATTATGACAATATTCCAAGAAATTATTTCAGAAGATTATTTGACCGTATCTGAGGTGAAACAACATCTGCAGAAAATAGAAAAAGAACGAGTAGAGGATGAGGAGCGGGAGTTGCCCTATGAACTTGCGAGAACAATTGAGCATGTAAATCGTTTTTCGGTGTTAAGTGCAAAAGACGCGAGAGCATTGGTGAAAAAATTGTTAGAATTAGAAAAGGTAAGTCCACAAAATGCATGTAAAATTGCGGATTTACTCCCTCAATCCCGAGATGAAGTACGTTCAGTATATGCACAAGATCGCCATAATCTGGATGGCGACGAATTGGACAAAATTATATCAATAGTGGCCGAATACGTCTAAAAAATAATTGAATTTATTGGCATTATCTATTTAAGTGTTTAAATCTATACCCATGTAGTGATAGGTCTATGTTACACGATATTCAGTTGGTAACAGTTTTGGACTATTTGGCACATGGACGGGAGGGGGACGAATCTCCACAATATCGAAAACCACAATTATTGCAAGTAATAAAAGAAGAGGGCTTTGTCTTGTGTGAACTTGTTCTTAAACAAGGTCCATTGGGAACTATAGGAGATCCACTGAATGTAAACGAGTATCCCGAATATATTGAATTCATTCGAGAGATTGGATATGAGGACCTATCTGTTGGGGCGAAAACTGAATTAGAACATATTATCCGTGAAATTATCCAAAATGATAGCCAAAAATTTGTCGACTTTTTCAACAATTCAAATCCAATAAGCATCAGATTACATCAACTAAATCTGCTCCCCGGGATTGGGGGGAAAATCAGGGACAGGATCCTCAATTCGAGAAAATATTCTTCTTTTGAAAGTTTCGAGGACCTAGAAGAGAAAATCGAGGGGTTGTACAACCCTCAAGAGATAATACTCAATCGAATTCTAGATGAACTAAAAAATCCAGATATCAAATATCATATATTCGTCAATACAAAATGAATAACAAGGTAGTTATTGGATATAATGCGGAAACCGAAAGATCTATTAAAAAAAGCAAGAACCAAAGGAAATCAAAATTTAGACCAATATTTTTTGATGGACGAAGGGGTCCTCAATAGATTGCAATCATATGCACGTGAATTTGATTGTGACCACATACTTGAAATTGGAGCAGGGATTGGGAATTTAACCGATAAACTTGTTGAGATCTCAGGAGGTGTTACTGCAATAGAAATAGATCCTCTCTTGGTGGATTTTCTCTCGCTTGAATTCAAAGAGGAAATATCTACAAAAAAATTGCATTTAATTCAAGGAGATATCTTGGAAGTTCAATTGCCCCCCTATACTGTGTCTGTATCCAATTTGCCATACGAATTATCTAGTAAAATATTATTTAGATTGCTTCCAAGTAAAATGCCACTAGTCTTGATGGTACAAAAAGAGTTTGCCCAACGTCTCGTTGCAAAACCAAACACACCAGAATATGGGAGACTCACAATAACAGCAGGGCATTATGCAGATATAGAAATTATAGAAACGGTTTCCCCCCTCGCATTCAACGTTAGACCCGCTGTGGAAAGTGCAATCGTTAAGTTGGTTCCTTCAAAACCAGATTATATTGTGGAAAATGAGGCTGCCTTTTTACAGCTAGTTACTGCAGTGTTTACACAAAGACGTAAAAAAATGGTTAATTCTATTAAAAATACCACCCATATTTCTCACATAGAAAACCCTACTATTTTAATTGAACTAGCAGATGAAGAGTTGATGAACTCTCGGCCCGGGGAATTGACACCTGCTGATTTTGCAATATTGGCCAATATTCTGGCAAACTCTACAGATGATTAATGATGGAAAAAAAATTTTACAAACCTGCAGAAGATTCGGCCCTGTTGGCTAACTGCGCAATGGAAAGTGTCGGAGAAATGGATTGTGTATTAGATATTGGTACGGGTTCTGGTTATGTGGCTTCAAAAATAGAAGGAAAGTGTTTGAGAGTCATTGGATCTGACATCAATCCCCATGCATGTACTCACGCAAAAAAGAATAACATTGACATTGTACGATCGAACTTAATGGATGCATTTGATAAAAATTCATTTGACATAGTGCTATTCAACCCTCCTTACCTACCAGAAGATGGACATGTATTTGAAGAATGGTTTGAGATGGCAACTGTGGGTGGGGAGACAGGAAGGGAAATTATAGAAAATTTCCTTGATGATTTGAAACGTGTGTTAACACCATCGGGATGTGCATTGCTACTAGCCAGTACTAAAACAGGGATATTTGAAGTTGAAATGTATGCAAAAGAAAAAGGATTTGATGCCAATACTATTGCGGAGGACACTTATCACGATGAAAAATTGGTTGTTTTTAAGATTAAACCTTATTAAAAATTTCACTTTCACATAGCTCTTCGTATTGCATTTATGGTGCCCTTTGGTTCCAATGGAACAAAAATTCAATAAAGACAACTGTGAGGATATATCAATATATGCTATTCCACATAATTTGGAAAGGGAATATTAATGTGGTCACATGAACGAGTATAGTTTCATGGTTGAGATTATGTCGTCCTCATTGGGTTTATATCCACTCCCTGATTGGACGAAAGATGAATTATCTAAATTAAAAGGCCACCAAAGGGATGGACTTATTAGTGGGAATGAAAGCTCATTGATTAATGCTGTTTATGATTCTGCAAGGGAGTTTATAATAGGGGAGCAGCAAACTGCAGGTATAGACTTAATTGTGGAAGGGCAGCTTAGGTGGGACGATATGCTGGTCCACCCACTTATTGTCCACGAGTCGGTGGAAGCAAGGGGTTTGGTTCGGTATTATGACAATAATAATTTCTATAGAGAACCGGTAGTTGTGGGTGAACTTACTAGCAATGGAGATGTGGCAAGAGAACTAGAAAAAACGTCTGAATTGGTCAGCACGCCTAGTGCGATATTTCCAGGCCCATATTCACTATCAAAACTTGCTACGGATGAATACTATGGTTCAGAAACTAAGTTTCTTGAAGCAATGGGGGGATTTGTGCGAGAAGAAATTCAAGGATTCCCTGAAATGAGTTATTTAACATTGCTGGAACCATCATTGGCAGTTGACCCACCTCACGGTGACGAAAAAGAATTAATCGCCGATCTACTCAAAAAAATAAAAAGTGTGGTGAAAAAAGAACTTATTATCCAAACTTATTGGGGTGCATTCGACGAAGAAACGTATGCCACATTACTTGAATTGGGTGTGGGAATTGGTTTTGATTTTGTTACAGCAGCAGAATCCAATTTGAAATTATTAAGTGAACAAGGGGCCCCAAAAATGGCCTCTGTGGGGGCAATTAATGGGCAAAATACCAACGTCGAGTCCCCTGAGGAGGTCCAAAATCTAATTAAAGGAATGCTTGAAAAAAATCCGGACATACAACGCGTGGTTGTAAATCCCAATACGGGATTATTTTATTTGCCTGAGAATCGATTTACAGAAAAATTAACAGTATTGGGTTCTATTGCAGGTATGGAGGAGGCATTGTGAGGGACAATAGGTCTCAATTTCGTCCAGTGGATCATCCGAATGACCATTTCATACTGACAACGGTGGTTGGTTCATATCCTAAACCAAAATGGCTCAATCGAGCCCGTGAATCATATCATGTTCATTCTAACAAAGATTCAAGGGATCAATATACTGAAGCAAAAAATGATGCATCCACAATAATTATAAAAGAGCATGAAGAGGCCGGTCTAGACGTTGTGGTGGATGGAGAAATGAGAAGGAATGAAATGGTTGAGTATTTTGCAGAAAGGATACAAGGATATGAATTTAATGGGCCAGTAAAAGTCTGGGGCCATAATTATTTTGATAAACCATCCGTGGTTGAAAAGGTGTCATACAGAGAACCGTGGCTTCTTGAAGAATACAAATGCAATGTAAAGATCTCTGAAAAGCCTATAAAGGTCCCCATAACAGGGCCATACACGCTAGCAAATTGGAGTTTCAATGAATTTTATAAAGATGAAGATGCGCTGTCCTATGAATTGGCAGAACTTGTCAACATGGAAATAAAGAATCTAGTTGGTGCAGGGGTGAGATATATTCAAATTGATGAACCAGCACTAGCCACTACCCCGGAGGATCATAAAGTGGTGAGGAAGTGTTTAGAGAGAATAACAAATGGAATTGCAGATGATGTGAGAGTTGGACTTCATGTGTGTTACGGGGATTATTCAAGAATTTTTCCAAAAATATTGGATTTTCCGGTTGATGAATTTGATGTAGAACTGGCCAATGGAAATTATAGCCAGCTAGAAGTATTCAAGAAAGTTCCCTTTACGAAAGATATTGGATTCGGGGTAATTGATGTACACGATTCTAGGATAGAATCCGTGGAGGAAGTTAGAGAGCGAATTTTAAAAGGTTTGGAAGTAGTCCCTCCTGATCGGCTAACAGTTAGTCCAGACTGCGGGCTTAAGCTCTTATCGAGAGAAGTAGCTTATAAAAAGATGGTAAATATGGTCAAGGCCACGCGCATGGTTGAAGAAGAATTGGATCGGGGAGAGATAGAAGTGGTAAAATGAAATGCTATTCATAAAGCCAGGTTTCGTCTATACGCTCATACGATGAAAATTCAAGTTCATCAAAGAATAGATTTATTTCACGTTCGTTAGACCCAGGGTTGGTATCGGACCCATGAATGACGTTTCGCCCAAGATCAATTCCAAAATCGCCCCTTATAGTCCCAGGCGGTGATTCTGAAGGGTCGGTAGAACCCATCATTTGACGAACGATACTGACCGCATTTTTTCCCTCTAAAACCATGGCAAAGGAAGGACCCGAACAGATGAATTCAACCAATCCATCAAAAAAGGGCTTTCCAACATGTTCTGAATAGTGCTTTTGCGCTAGTTCTAAATTAATGGTTAAAAGCTTCGATCCCACAAGTTTGAGCCCACGTTTTTCAAATCGGGAAATGATAGTTCCTATGAGGCCGCGTTGAACCCCGTCCGGTTTAATTAACACGAAGGTTCGCTCTTGAGTCATTATTCTTCAATTAATTCCAAATCTATTTCTACGGTTTGTGCGGTTGGATTGGAAGTCTGAGGAGCTTTGCTAGCTTTGACATGCCTACCCCGAGCAGTCCAGGGGAGTCTCCTAGATTTTCTACCAAGTTTTGAGTTTTTATCACATTTTGAGGAACAAAAATAGGCAGTCCTCCCATCTGTTCGTACGAATAACAGTCCAGTGCCAGGTTCCATGGGAGATCCACAAAAATCACAAGATCTAAAATCAGGCACGGATGATCACCTTCCCCCGATAGAATCTGCTTCTCTTGCAGTTTCTCTTAGTTGAATTATATCTCCAATTCGAACGGGCCCAATGCAATTTCTAGTTATAACTTGTCCCTTATTCGATCCGTCTTTAATTCTACATTTTATTTGCATGGCTTCTCCATGCATTCCTGTCTTACCAACGATTTCCACCACCTCAGCGGGTGTGGAATCTTCAATGCTCATGCTTTACGGAGGTCCTCAAGTTTGGCAGATAGGTCTTCGACAGAATCCTTTGCACTTCCCGGATCAACAATTGCAGCTGCTGCACTTGGTACAGACAATCCCGTTGCATTTCCTATTTCTTCTTGTGTTGGTACAAATAAAAATGGAATTCCTTTCTCAATGGAGAGTTCGGGCAGGTGCATTACGATTTCTTCAGGTTGTACGTCTTCTGCTATAAAAACTAATTTTGCACTTCCACGTTCAATGGTTTTTGTCGTTTCATTCGTTCCTTTTTTAACAGACCCAGTGTCTCGTGCGGCTGCAAGTGCTTCTAGAGCAGCTTGCTGGAGATCGTCAGGTACGTCAAATGTTACGTATATTGGCATGATTGTTCACTTTGGTCCCAATAAAAGCTCACCCACAAACTCTGAGATAACTCCTTACAGAAGGTATGGATCATTGACTTTTATAGAGATTCTACGCAAGAGTAGTTAGGCCTCACATAAAAACTCCCCTATAAAGGTCACTGCGTGCGATTGTGGGCCATGCATATTGCTAGCATGGGGGTTAAAAAGAGAGGGAGGATCTGCTCAAGGGTGTGAAAAATAAGCAGCATAGACTCCAGAACTAATATCTAACTTTGCAAATCCCACCCTTTCAAACTGAATTAAATCACCAGAATTGTAGTTACAAATGGTTGATTCAACAATTCCGTTAAATTCTCCTTGAGAAGTTTTTAAACATAGTTGTTCATGGGTAGAGGGTAACCAGTGGATAATGGGCAATGACTGTGACTGGGCCGAGCTAAAATCGTTTTCAATAAACTCAAAGGAATCTCGAGTATACCTAACCGAACCAATTCCCTTTAGGTACAAAATGTCTTCAGCCCCGGGTATGTCAGAGCTGTCGATGAAAATAGAAGGCGTTATTGCAAGTTTTCTAAAGCCACGTTCGGTGTGATCGGGGTGCATGGGAATTTCTACAGTTTCGGGGAGATTCCGTCCGAATATTTGTTTCTCAGATGGATTTTTAATAAAGAACAAACGGTCTGCAACTTTATCGATGTGAGATCGATTTTTAGAATAGATCGTGGAAATGGATAATGTAATGTTATTTGTAGAAGTCCCTAGTTCAATCATGGAGGATGTAATTGCATCCCCATGTATACCTCGTTTTTTGAAATTTCTTAAGATAGGTAATTGGAGGTCAGACCACCCTGTAAAACTTCCAGATTCAATGGAATTGGACATACTAGATGTGGATAATGGAACCGAATGATCATCAATATTAATTCGCCCCCAGTGGACAACTTCGGGGTAGTTCCAATTGAAATAATTATATAGATATTGTTGGCGCTTTGCAGAATCTTGTAAATCAATCCCCCGTATTATATGAGTAATTTCGAGTAAATGATCGTCTATCGCACTTTGGAAGTCTAACAACGGCCAGCATCTATGTGTTTGTGCCACTTCACGTGGGTGGGGAACGTCGACCATTCGAAAGGCAACCCAATCGCGGAGTGCGGGGTTTGAGTTAGATAGATCAGTTCTGACACGAAGGACTACTTCTCCTGCAGAAAAATTTCCATCTATCATGTCTTGGAATTCGTTGAGTGTTTGTTCAATAGAATTTTCTCGGTGAGGGCATGGGTGACCTGAATTCTTTAAATTAGAGAAATCCGAAGAGGGACATGTACAGGTATAGGCCCCATTCAGATTAATTAATTGGAGGGCATGATCATAATAAAGATTCAATCTATCGCTTGCCATTATGACTTCATCGGGTTCGAACCCCAGGTACTGAATATCTTCCAGAATCCAATCATATGCTTCAAGAAGAGGGCGTTTAGTCGCAGGATCTGTATCGTCAAAACGACAAGCGAACCACCCATCATATAGAGATTTGTAAGTCCCAATTACAGAAGGCATCCTAGCATGTCCAATGTGCCAGGGCCCATTGGGATTGGGGGCAACGCGCATTCTAATTTGATCATAGGAATTGGCATTTGGTAGATCGGGCAATTGGCGCTTGGGCACTTCTACGAATTCTTCTTCCAATTGTTCGACTAAATTGGGAGCTAGATTTGTTAGTTTTTGGAGTTGGGCTGAATTTTCAAGAGAATTCACCTGCTCAATAAGAGGACTGATCAGGGCAGGGATTTCATTTGCAAACTTTCGGAAGTCAGGATAGTCTGCCATGAGAATTCCCATTACTGTTTTAACCTGAGAGGGACCTTGATATTTTAGTGCGTTATAGAGTGCATGTTTTTCTGCCTCAATTAATAAGATCTCTTTGAGTTCAGCGTCCATTCTTGGTGGGTTAATGGTCTCGTTGACAGAAAAAGTCGACTATGTCTGATAATAGTTCTCGAGAGGGGTTAGAAGGGAGAAGTTCCAGTTGTTGCTTGGCCTGAGTAGATAGGTCGTGGGAAAGTTCGTGTGCATATGAAATTGTTCCCGAGTCCTCAAGGGCTTCGACTAGAGAATCCATATCGGATTCAGAAGGGCACGAATTCTGATCGTTGTGGAATGAATTCAGATCAACACCGGAGTTGGTGGCGTGGATTGTAAGTATGGTTTGTTTTTGCTCAGATATATCACTTCCACGTTGCTTTCCAAGAACAGAACTAGGAGTAGTTAGATCGAGTAGGTCGTCATAAATTTGAAAGGCCTTTCCGGCGAGTAACCCAAAATTGTATAATGCATCTATGACCTCGGGAGGTTGTCCAAGAAGCTGAGCGGGTAAAGCTGCAGATTCTGCAAAAAGAACACCAGTTTTAAGTTCAATCATTCTGAGATATTCTTCAATAGATACCAGATCCATTTTTCCAAATTGAACATCTAGTGCTTGGCCCTCACAGATATCTGAGCAAACGGTTGCCAAACTTGTTAGTGCACGGGATACATTTGAAGAATGTTCTGCAGAGTTTCCTAGTGTTTCAAAGGCTTTTGAATAGAGAATGTCTCCCGCAAGTATTGCAGTATTGGTGTTAAATTTTTGATGAACGGAGGGGACCCCACGTCTGAGATCGTCGTCATCCATTATGTCATCGTGAATGAGTGTAAAAATATGAATGAGTTCTAAGCTTGATGCTGCATCGAGCATATTTACAGAGGTTCCCGTAGAATCAATGAGCCCCTGGTAAGGGAATGGTGACAGGTCTTGATTATAGATTGTTTCTGCAGCTATGAGACAAACAACTGGGCGGAGTCGTTTTCCTCCCGCAATGAAAAGGTGATTTGATGCTTCAGAAAGTTGGTCGGGTCCAATGGTATCTATGTGGCTAGTCAAACATTGGTTAACTATAGTTCTCCTACTAGAAAGAGCATCTAAAATCCGAGAAGAATCCTTTTCGTCCATAAATTTAGTTTGTCAATGAGACTCGGTTTCCGTTATAGGAAATGTGAATATCTCGCCCTAGGACGTATCCCTGTTTTCGTGCTATGTTGACATACCCTGAAGCACCAGCAATCGTTTGATGAGCAGGAATTATGTGAGTTGGTTTAAGTGTAGTTAACATCTCGTACAAGCCTTCTTGTGAGCAATGTCCAGAAACGTGAACATCGTCGTAAATTCTAGCCCCCCTCATTCGGAGGAGTGTTTCTGCCTGGTAACGCTGGCCTTCATTAGTTGGTTCAGGAATAAGTCGTGCAGAGAAAATGACTTTGTCACCTTCACTTAATTCGTATGGAGTCTCTCCTTTTCCCATTCGAGTGAGCATTGCATTTGGTTCACCCTGGTGCCCCGTGACGATAGGAAGGTATTTTTCTTTTCCTTCTTTCATGATTCTAGAAAACGTTCTGTCCACTGATTTCCGGTGTCCATACATTCCTAGATCTCCGGGGAATTCAACAAAATTTAGTCGTTCTGCAGTTCCAGAGTATTTTTCCATGGAACGTCCGAGTAAAACAGGTTGTCTACCGATTTCTTGGGCAAATTCGACAATACTTGCTACCCTAGCTATATGGCTAGAGAACGTGGTTGCAACAATTCCACCTTTGTAATCTGCCATAGAGAACATCACATCTTTGAGATGTTGTTTTGCTACCGCCTCACTAGGAGTTCTACCTTTCACGTTTGCATTTGTGCAATCTTCAATATAACACAAAACCCCTTCATTTCCTAGTTCTTTAAAACGTTTCATGTCAATAGGATCCCCTAGTGTGGGGGTGTGATCCATCCGTTTGTCAAGTCCGTAAATGATTGCACCTTCAGGGGTATGAAGAACGGGATTGATTGCATCAATGATAGAATGAGTCACATTGACAAATTCTAGTTCTAAGGTGTCACTTAGAGGTATTCTTTCGCCCGCATTCATGGCTACCAAATCGTTGTTCACTTTGAATTTTTCTTCGGATTGTATCAGCTGCCTGACAAGTTCAAGTGTAAAGGGGGTTGCAATAATGGGAGCATTATACCGGTGGGCGAGCTTAGTTATCGCCCCTATGTGGTCTAAATGTCCATGGGTAGGGACAATCGCTTTGACATCTCCGGGGAGATTCGACATTACACGATCATCGGGGATCGCACCCATGTCAATTAGATCTAGGCTGTGCATTCTTTCGGTTTCAATATCATCGTGAAGGAGAATCTTAGAAAGGTCCAGACCCATATCGAAGATAACGATATCAGAGCCTACACGAACGGCGGTCATTTGCCGTCCAACTTCTTCGAATCCACCTATTGTGGCAATTTCAATTTCCATAGTTAACCCTCCGAGTAGAACCACCTTTTAAACTGCCTGTGATAAAGTTTGGCGTCAGACGCCTCACAATAGGACATGTTCGAAGGTAGTGTGACTACCGGTTGGTACATGTTATGGTTCGCAGGGGTAAAAGTCAACTGAATTTGATCTGAGCGTCTGACAAAGTGGACAATGGGGATTCCGAGTAGCTGTGTTAATGCACCAAAGTTCCAGGGTTTGATCCTTTTAAGAAAGCTTCTAAATTAGGGAGATCAAAGATTGAAACTGGAGCATTTGCATTTGCTAATTCTTTGATTTTTCCGGCCATCCCTCCAGTGACATCGGTTGCAGAAGAATGTGTGATTGAACTATTTTCTTTTTGTTGGGAAGAAAGGCGAGGTATGACATTTCCGGAGGGGTCTAAAACGCCAGGTGTTGAGGTACAAAATCCAATGCGCTTGGTAGGGATTGAGTTGGATAGATTGGTTACTAGTTCATCCCCACTAACTATGGTTGCTCCTTTTTCTGCAGTGGTGACAATATCTCCATGAATCACAGGTACAAATCCAGATTCTAGAAGTGATAAAACGTGCTGAGAAGGAAAATGAAGTAGTGAATCTGAATCTCTCCATGCAACGGATAATGGATGTATAGGGATTGCAGGTATGTCTAAGGAGTGAAACGCGTGGACTACGGCATCGCAAAGGCAGATCATAGAAGAATGTATGGTATCCACCTCGGCTACATCATGAGTCCCATTCTCAATGGTCACATTAAAATTGGAAGCGTGGAAATGGCCAAAACTCCCACCTCCATGGACCACAATGAGATTTTTTGGACGGTGGTTGGAAATGATTGTTGCCGCGGTGTCAATATGGGTTTCGTTCAGCGTCTCTGGTTGGTCTTTTTTGGTGATTACACTACCCCCAAGTTTTAATAAAGTGACCGGTTCAATCGAAGTCATTTTCGGATTAACCCCTTTTCAGAGATGTCCACTGAAAATGCAGATTTGCAGCTATCGGTGGAAAGTAGAGATGGAATGGAAGACATATCAGGATCTAATGCAACAATGCATCCAGAACCTCCTGCCCCAGTGAGTTTTGCACCGAAAGCCCCTGAATTTCTTGCCGCCCACACCATCTCATCCAAAGAATTGGAAGAAACGCCTAGAGAGGATAGCAAACCGTGGTTAATATTCATTAAATCCCCTATAGTAGCCAGGTTCTGATTTTCTAGAGCAACCATTCCAAGTTTCGAAATACGGCCAATAGAAGTTATAATAGACTCTATAAACTCATAATTTTCTTTGTTAGTCCGCACCATTGAGACTAATTCTTTTGTAGACCCGAAACCACCGTCGTACCCGATTGTAAGGGGTAATTGTGAAAAAGGTAATTTATTACATTTCTTTCCTTCTACGCAAACAAACCCCCCCATCGTAGAGCAAAAGGTATCTGCCCGAGATGCGCGGCCTTGGACGGTTTGTTCTACTTCATGGGCGAGAGTGGCTATTTGTTCTAAAGGGTGGATTACGTCACAGGTTCTAGACACTGCATCCACAGTAGCAACAGAAACGGCTGCAGAAGATCCAAGCCCCGCCCCTAAGGGGATATCACTTTCAACAACTATTTCTAATCCATTAAAAGTAGTTTCAGAAAAATTCAAAGATAGGCCAATTGCTGTGAGAATATAGTGAAGATGAGGTTCCACTTTTGATAGATTCGATTTCAGAGAGGATTCAGAAAATTCTATGCTGAAATCGTTTGTACCTATTTGGGGAGCTTGAATGGAAATTAAATTATCATTTGATTTGGTACAAGAAACAGTTATCCTCCTATCTATTGCACATGGGACCGCGGGCTCGCCATAAACTACTGCGTGTTCTCCGAACAAATAGACCTTCCCTGGAGCAGATGAGGATGGCATTATATTACAAATTGTATGGAATGGATAAAAACATAGAGTTGACTCTATAACTCTAAATCGAAGTCGGATAATGATAAATCCGGAGTTACGCCGCGGTTGTCTAATGTTTCATTTGCAAGAAGCCAGTAAACAGTAGCGAGGGCCTTTCTGCCTTTGTTGTTAGTAGGAATAACTAGGTCTACGTGACTAGTTGCATTGTTTGAATCGCACATGGCGATGACAGGGATTCCAATAGCAATTGCCTCCCCGATTACTTGTGCATCTCCGATTGGATCGGTTACAACTGCGATGTCAGGTTCTATGAATCCGGGGTAAACCGGATTTGTAAGTGTTCCAGGTATAAATCGCCCGGTGGAAACCATAGCCCCAATAGATTCTGCAAAGGTTGTGGCGGGGTGATGGCCGTACTGCCGGGACGAGGAAACAATAACTCGTTCGGGGGGATAACGAGATAACAGGCGGGCTGCTTCTCTAATACGTTTATCAGTTTGGACGAGATCTAGAATGTACAATCCATCTGCCCTGACACGGTGGATAAACCGAGACATGTCTTTCGTTTTTTGTTGAGTTCCAATATGCACTCCTGCAGAAAGATAATCTTCCACAGGTAAGAGAAGATCCACCCCCTCATCGTCGAAAGTGTCTTCATAGTCCACGACTCCTGGTGCAGAATCTATGTCCACGAAATGGGTAGTATCTTCAGGAACTTCCCCGTCGAGAGGAGTAGTTTCTTGTTTTTCGTTTGTCAATTCAGGAGTTTCTGTGTCAATAGTTTCCGTATCAGTCATAGTGTTTTTATCTCTTGTTCAATTCTTATCAATTCATTTAATTTTGTAGTCCTCTCGCCTCCAACGGCTCCGGTCTTAATGTAGGGAGCATGGGTTGCAAAGGCTATATGAGAAATTGTGGTATCTTCAGTTTCCCCACTTCGGTGGGAAACGACTGGAGTGATATTATTTTTCTTGGCGAGGTTAATAGCTTCCAAGGTTTCTGTCAAAGTCCCTATTTGATTGGGTTTAATCAAGATGGAATTTGCTGCTTTGAGGTCGATTCCTTTCTTTAATCGTGTGACATTTGTTGCGAATAAATCATCTCCGCAGACTAGAGAGCTCTCCCCAATGGAATTTGTGAGTTTAGAAAACCCTTCAAAGTCATCTTGGTCGAGTGGATCTTCAATATATGCCAAGGAATAAATACGAGAGAGGTCCGAAACGTAGTCGATTTGTTCGTCTACAGATCTGGAAATGTCTCCGTAATCATAACAATCTTGAGTGGAGTCATAGAGTTCGGATGCGGCCATGTCCACACCCATTTTAATTTCAAAGCCAACTTTGTTTGAAATATTAGAGATCGATTCGGACATGACGTCGAAAGCTACCTCATCAGAGATAGGTGCTGCCCACCCGCCTTCGTCTCCTTTGGCACGAATATACCCACGATCTGACAACAGCGTTCCAGTCAATTTGTGTACCTCTGTGTTCGCGAAAATCGCATCGAAAACGCAGGGAGCACCTACAGGAACTGAAAGAAATTCTTGTATATATGTAGAGTCTGCCGCGTGGGCCCCACCACCGATTACATTTCCTAGAGGAATGGGGAAGGAATCCTTTTTGGAAGGAGATCCTATGTGTTGATAGAGAGGAACATTCAAGGAATTAGCTGCAGCTTTGGCGTTGGCCAAAGAAATTGCAACTGCACTATTTGCCCCAATGACTGAAAAATTTTCAGTCCCGTCTGCAGATCTAAGAGTGTTATCAACCAAAGTTTGGTTGGTAGAATCCACTTTTCCTTCTAGCATGTGCAAAGCATGTTTTTTTGCAGCAGAAATAGCATCTGAAGTAGGTAATTCAATTGCCTCGTATTCTCCAGTACTAGCTCCACTTGGGGCAATTGCCCTTCCAAATCCACCATTTTGTGTTTGGATGGATGCTTCCACAGTCAAGTTTCCCCTGGAATCGAAAACGCGGCCGAGGTGTATTGAATTGATTATTGACACTTTATTCGGGGGCCTCCTCTTTTGAGAGTATCCGTCTTTGAACTGAGAATGGTAGTACATCAGCATCATATTCTGCAGCTGCTACTATGATGGGCTGTGAGTGGTTGGTGTCTATGAGTAAAGGAGCACCGTGGGCTATTTGCAGTGCCCTTGCACCAATGATACGGGCTTTTTCGTGTCTATTGTGTTCTAAATTTTGCATTATTGGTAGGGTGACACAACGTCTATAAGATCGATGTGTGAAACGAACATTCTTCGGCAGCAATACCGGGTGATACCAAGGTCATCAAGTACATCGGCAGGACTTTCTTCTCCGTCTTTTGTATTAGATCTTGAAACGTAGTCTTCCCAATGCTCTGAGATGACCTTTCCGCATGTGAAACAACGAACTGGAATTATCATATTTTAAGTCACCTGTAAGATTTTTGGAAGCGTGCCCTTGCACCGGGTCCACCCCACTTTTTAGATTCGCGTTGACGGACATCGTTAACTAGAAGCGTTCGATCAATAGCCATGTACAGATCCCGGAGTTCTATGTCTTCGGTGAACTCCACCAATGCCCTAGCGATGGCGGTTCGAACAGCATCTGCTTGTCCAGAGTATCCCCCACCATTAACTTTAACAGTTATGTCAATCTTGTCACGTAATTTGTCTTCTGCTATATCGAAGGGGTCTAACATTTTAAGGCGGGAGGATTCGGGTTCTACTAATTCTATTGGAATTGAATTGACTCGAACCTTCCCAGTCCCTTTTTTAATTGATGCCCTTGCTATTGCTGTTTTCTTCTTACCACTTGTATTGATAGTTTTTACCATGTTATTTTCGCTCCTAATTTTTCGGATATGAGTCCAAGTTCGACGTATCGTATTTGAGAGGGATCCTCAAGAGAAGTATTGGCGAGAACCTCACCCTCAGTTTCAAATGGATTTCCCACATAGACACGAATACGTTCGAGTGCATCTCTCCCTTTCTTTCGTTTGTATGGCAACATGCCCCGAATCGCCCTTTTGATTATTCTGTCGGGGCGTTTGGGATAGTAAGGTCCTTGGTCGGAACCAATTTCCATTCGTTTTTGGAATCGGCTTAGAATATCTTGTTCAGATCCAGTGATCACTGCACGTTCTGCATTGATAATGGCCACTTTATTCCCTTCGAGCGAGAGTTGGGCTATTTGGCTAGAAACTCTACCGAGGACACACCCACTCGCGTCGATTATGCGATCGGGTTGGAATTTTCGATGATTCATCGGAAAATCCTCACATTGGAACCATCTTTATTCCGCCCGAGAATTTGTTCTAGGCGCATTGGTTCACCATTGGCTTGTTTTATTTTCATTTCTGCACTCTTGGAAAAATCAACTGCAGCAATAGTAACACCTTTGTTAAGAATGCCACTCCCAAGGACTTTCCCAGGAACAACAATAGTCTCATTCTCCTTGGCATATCTTTCTATGTGTCCGAGATTTACTTCTGCGTAATTTCTTCGGGGGCCTTCTAATTGATGGGCAATTTCACTCCACAATTCAGTGCCTGTTTCGCGAGAGACAGCTTTTAATTCACTTATAAGACTGTTAAGTCTTGGGTCCATTTTACTCATATGCTTATTCCCTCCCCCAATGCATCGGCACGATTGCATAATGACTGGACTGAGCTGGTAATTAGTTCGTCGCTGGACATAGAACCGTCCGTCTCCACGTGGAAAACGAAAGTATTGGGCACATCCGTCACTTCTACTTTTTTCTTAGGATATTTGTTCGAGAGGTTATGTCCAAATTCACTAGTTGGGATTATTTTTCCAGAATCCTCGATGGCCCCACGAACGATTAAAGGGGTTTGTTCATCTCCTTTTTTCAGTGTGCCAAGCACATTGATTGATTGGAGATAGGTATATCCAATTGCCACACCGCCTTGGAATTTTGCGTGAGTACGTCCAGTTCCAAGAACAGCATCTGCTTCAAAGGCAAGGCGCTGGTTTTCCTTGAGGTCTACAATAGGTATTCGTTTATCGGCCGGTTCAACCAACTTTTCAGGCGAAACTAGATCGCCAGAATAAACAGTCGCGGGTCCCTGCACATCAAGGGTCAAAGTGACTACGTCCGTGTATTCAAATTCGTCTGTAGGTGTTGTAAGAGGAACAAGGCACAATCTATGGCCTATGATCTCATCGAACAAAACACTGGTATTTTCAGTCACACGGATTGTATCAATGGAAAGAGTAGGAACATCAGTTAGCATCGCTCTTCGAATGCCATTTGCAAATGCAGGAGTCAAACCTTGGACAACAAATGTGACAAACCTATCAGAGTGATCTATCATATCGATTTTTACTTTGGTTTGGGCCATATTATCTCGCCACCCGTGGAGCGCGGCACCCATCGTGTGGGCGCGGAGTTACGTCTTCTATCCTTCCAATTTCAAGTCCAGATCTAGCGAGAGTTCGTATTGAAGCCTGGGCCCCAGGTCCAGATCCCATCCTAGAAGTCCCCCCAGGACCTCGGACGCGTATATGAATGGAAGAAATCCCTGCTGCTACGGCAGCTTCAGCGATTCTTTCTGCGATTTGCATGGAGGCATATTGAGAAGCTTCATCTCTACTTTGTTTCACCACGGCACCTCCAGAACACTTAGCTAGAGTTTCGGCCCCAGTTTCATCGGTTAGTGTGATGATAGTGTTATTGAATGAAGAATATATATGGGCTATCCCCCATGTTTTATCTGCTTCGCTCATTCTTCAGACACCTCTTTTACTATTGGTTCGGGTGGTTTTCGGATGGGGTGGGATTCATCTGAAATTGAACTGTATTGATCATACTGAAGACTCGATTCCTCTTCTACTTTGACTTTATAAGAAGGAATGTCCACACAATGTCCATTTAGAGAAATATGACCATGGACGACGAATTGTCTAGCTTGTTTAATTGTGTTTGCTAGCCCGGAACGATATACGAGAGTTTGTAAACGGCGTTCAAGGATTGTGTTAACATCAAGAGTAAGAATGTCGTCTAGCTGAGAGTCTGGACCCACAATTCCATATCGTTTTAATTTAGCAAGAAACAGAGTCTCTTCTTGATTGGCTTCACCGAGTCTTGCAAGATGTTTTCGGGCTTCGCGTCGATAAGATCGAAGTTCTGATTGGGCGCGCCAAAGTTCGACTTTGTTTTTCAACCCATAGAGTGTTAGTAATTCGCGTTCTTCGGCTATACGTCCACTTTGGAATGGGTGGTTAGGGGTTTCGTAGAATTTGGTATTATTCCCGAGGGCCAAGATTAACTCCCCCCTCTATTTTTAACGCTTACTCCGACTTTTGCTCCTTTTCTTCCAGTTGATTTGGTTCTTTGTCCACGTACTTTGAGTGATTCTCGGTGTCTAAGGCCGCGGTAAGTGCCTATTTTTTTCATCCTGTTAAGATCTTGTTGATGGACTAGGTTAACGTCAGTTCCAATAAGATGACGATCTTCGCCTGTAAAGAAATCATTTTGCCGATTTGTGGCCCATGTGGGGATTCCAGAGGGGAATTCGTCTATCTTAGCGGTGAGTTTTTCGATTGAATTGTCGTCGAGTAGACCAAGTGTTGCTTTTGGGTTGAGATCGGCTTGGTTAATTATTAGGCCAGCGATCCTTCTACCAATTCCAGGTAAGCTAAGAAGAGCACGCTCTATGCTCTTCGTCCCATCAAGGTCAAAGTTTTTTATCCTGACGAAGTATCGTATTTCGTTTGTTTCAGTAGGTTCTTCTTTGGTGCTCATTTTTTCATAGTTTTGTATAGATGCAATTGACGTCGCGGCGGGGATTTGAACCCCGGAGGCGGAAATCGCCACAGGGTTAGCAACCCTGCGCCTTGGACCAGACTTGGCTACCACGACATGTTGGTTCTCGTCGCCCACTGTGGGACTCGGGGAGGGACCCCTACATCTATTACGTGGGATATGGTATTCGTGTGTGCTATTTAAGGACAACGGATTAAAATTGTATGATATTCAGACAGAAATGGCTAAGCGAGGGGAATGGGTCAGAGTAGTAGTGATAAAATTTTTTCGGGAAAAGTTTAGAAAATGGGGGGAGGGATTGCTAGGAGTCCCCGTTTCGGAAGTGGGTACAATAGTTCCAGGGTTAGTTTTGACTACTATTTTGCTAGGCTTATCGCTATTTTTAGGGCAAATATTAGAATTTAAAATAATAGACGGGTTTGACATAAACATCCCTGCAGTCATACTAGCGTTGTTACTTGGCATTATCCTTGGAAATGTATTTACAGTCCCAAATTCAGTTCGCCCAGGGATTAAATTCAGCCAAGGGGCATTGCTACGATTAGGGATTGTTCTAATTGGGATTAAACTTGCGATAGGGGATGTTTTTAAGCTAGGATTGATGGGATTGCCAATAATTATTGGTTGTATAGGGACTGCGTTGTTGGTCACATATTTTTTAAGTAATAAATTGAATCAACCGAGACGCTTGGGTTCGTTAATAGCAGTTGGGACCTCAATATGTGGCATATCTGCTATTTTAGCAACGAGTACCGCGATTGAAGCCACGGAAGAAGAAACAGCTTACGCCATAGCAGTGGTTACATTATTTGGATTGGTCGCAGTTCTCATATATCCAATTTTGGGCCACCTCCTATTTGGAGGAGATCCAACAAAAGTGGGGTTATGGTTAGGGACCTCCATTCAAGATACATCACAAGTAGTGGGGGCGGCGTTGATATATTCACAAGTGTGGAACTCCCCTATGACTATAGACATTGCAAGTCTCACAAAAGTAATACGAAATGTGTTCATGGTGATAATAATACCCATAGTTGCGATTGTCTATTCAGGGGGCCTAGAGAGGACTAGTGAAATTGGTTTGAAAGGCCATTTAAGATTGTGCAAGATTGGGCAAAATTATTTCCAATACTTCCCAAAATTTATCATAGGATTTTTAATTCTTTCCATGGTCCGGACAATAGGAGATTGGGAGATTGGAAAGGGGGGAACTGCATACTGGGTGATAGATCAAGTCGAGTGGGTTCAGATGATAAGTTCAGTTGAAATGATATCTAATGGATTGTTCATAGTGGCCTTGGCAGGAGTGGGCCTAAGCACCAAACTTCAAAAAATTAGAGATCTTGGCCCCCAATCGTTTTTGATTGGATTCATCACAGTAGTTGCAGTAGGATTGATAAGTTTTTTCGCGATAAATCTGACGGTTTAGGTATATAGGTATGGCTTTCGATCTCCGATAGAATTTTGGTACTTTTCATTGAAAACCCAATGTTCATTTTCGTTCTTAGTTAAGTATGCACCATAAAATGGTACTCTTTCAGATATGGTTTCTATTAGGGCATTTCTGATTTCTCGTTTGGTCATCTCCCCCATTGATTTTAGATCGTCGTTTCGATTCAAGCACCCTTTCAGATACCCATCATGTGTGACACGTATACGGTGACAATTGGAACAGAAATCCGAATTTCCAACAGGGTCGACTATTTCGACCATTCCTTTGCCAAACCAATATCGTTTTCTAGAATGCATATGCCGTTGTTCCACTTTATCGGCCCGGGATTCGAACCAAGCGTGGACATCGGATATGTTGACTGCCCAATCGGAATTTCCAGTTAATTCGGGCATATATTCAATGAGTTGCAGGTGGAGCCCCTCTCTTTGAGAGATGAAGTCAACCATAGACGGGATGAATCCTGCCGTTTGTCGAAAGACGACCATGTTGAGTTTTACAGGGGCGAGATTGGCTTCGAGGGCAGAATCTATCCCCAATAACACCCGGTCGAAGGCCCCACTTTTTGTTAATTTTGCAAATGATTCCCTATCAAGTGCATCCAAAGAAATATTTACACGATCGAGCCCAGCATCGGCCAGTGCTTGGGCCCTCCCGGGTAAGAAAGTCCCATTAGTTGTAAGAGAAATCTCAAAAGAGTCGGGAGTCCTACGTATGATTTCTTCTAGATCTTGACGTAGCATGGGCTCCCCTCCTGTGAATTTAACAGAATTTATCTCAAACTCCTCGCAAACTTCGAGGAATCGAACGACATCGTCAGTTGAGATTTCATCCATTTGAGGGTCTAATGGCCCCCGGGTATCCCCCAACCCTTCGTTGTGGCAATAAACGCAATCGAAATTGCATCGATCAGTTAGCGACATCCGGACGCTGTTGACCTCCCTTCCAAACGAATCTTTTAACACATGGGTATATTCTCGCCAAGAGAATTTAAGCTTAAGGGTTTAATATTACCAAATTGATCAACTAAATCTATTTAATCTTGGATTGTAGGATTTATAATCAAGTTTCCATCAGGAGTCAATCCAATTTCGGCACTGGCGGTTAATTTTCTATCGTTGAAAACATGTTTAAGCCCCCGGTTTAGAAATGCCACGAGTTCAGGTTCAGTGTAGGCCAATTTTGTATCACCGTTGTCAGCCATGGTGTAAATTCGAGATACTAGATCCCATAATTCAGTTCCTTCCTGTGCATTGAAGATGATGTTGCACTTAAGCAGTTTAGATAAAGTGATTGTTTGTTCTGCTTTAGATATGTTAACACGTGCAGAAGTTTCTATTGTGCTGATATTTGCCACACTTGTTCCAAGTTGAGACGCGATGCTTTTTTGAGTCACTCCGCGTTCCCTAAGAGACAGCACTTCGATTTGTCTTTGCGTAAGGAAGGTATCTCCGGCATTGGGTATAGTTCGAGTCATACGGATGGATAGGACCCGGTGATAAATTAAACCATCTCAAAAATATTTCATACGTTTGTAGGACTAAAGTCGAATGGTGGTGGGGATTAGCTTTCTTGGAGTAATTTGTTGAGTTGATAATGACGCATAGTGAACATTACCCAGAACAATGGGTAGCAGAAAAGGGAAAATGGGCTAAGAAATCCACCTAGATTATACTCGACCTTGTCTGTTAAAATTGTGTGATCTCCTTGGGATGAAAAACTATGAGTATGGATCCACCTTTGGAATGGTTTCCCGGACACATCGTCCCGGAAGAATGCACTATTTGATTTTTCATCGATTTCGAGTATTGTGACGTTCCAAACAATGGGAGAGCCTATTTTGAAAGGCTGAATTGTGGCTACTATTTTGGCACCTTTAGGGAGATTGCCTTGAATTTGGTTTCCTTTGGAATCTACTATAGACTCGATTTTAAGATTCATCCAAGGAGGGGTTAATTGTTCAAGTCCTGCTATATTTGAATGAAAGTTCCACACATCCTCAAATGGAGAGATTATACGAGAAGATTTAGTGAAAATAGGCATGTTTTTGATTCCTTTTAAACGAATATAAAATATATGTTTTAAATTGGGAATTGAAATAGCCAAGTTGATGTTCTCTTCTGCCTTTTTCGGGGTAAGAATGCTAACGAAACGTGCGAAGGAAACTACCCCTTTCAGAGCCATGTCTGTATTAGAACGGGCACAAAAAATGGAAGACGTGGTTCACCTTGAAGTTGGAGAGCCAGATTTTGAACCTCCGGCAGAAGTGATAGATTCGGCAATCGAGTCGATGTTGAATGGCAATTCAGGGTATACAACTTCTAGGGGGAAAATAAAACTAAGAGAAGCGGTTTCAGATTACTATCAAAGGACGTACGACTTAGATATTGGAATAGATAGAATAGTAATCACCCCCGGGACTTCGGCTGCACTTACTATGGTCTGTCTAGCTCTGCTCGAGGAGGGGGATGAGGCGATTCTTACAGATCCTTATTATGCTTGTTACCCCAATTTTATTAGACAAACTGGCGGTACTATCAACACAGTTCCATTAGATATATCTGCAGGTTTTGCGCCGAATATAAAACTTTTTGAAGAATCTATGAGCGAAAGTACCAAGGTGATGTTATTAAATTCCCCTTCAAATCCAACGGGTTCCGTGTTAAAAAATTCGGAAATAGGAGAGTTGGCAAGAATTGCACAGAGAAATAAAACAACTATCGTTTCGGACGAAGTGTACCACGGCATATACTACGATACAGAAACACACAGCATATTAGAACACACGGACGATGCGTTTGTGGTGGATGGTTTTTCAAAGAGATTTGCAATGACTGGGTGGCGCTTGGGATGGATTGTATGTCCACCCGAATGTATAGATGTGATAAACAGATTGACGCAAAATTTAGTCATCTGTGCGACTAACTTTGTACAAGACGCAGGGATAGCCGCCTTACAAATGTCAGACGATTTAGTTCCAAAAATGAGAGATGTGTATAGAAAGAGGAGAGACGTCCTCATTGAAGGGGTGGAGAAATTAGGAGTAGGAATGGGATATGTCCCAGAGGGGGCTTATTATCTTTTGATAGATGTTAGTGAGTTGGGAGATGCATTTGATATTTCCAATAGGTTGTTAGATGAAGTGGGGGTGGCCACTACACCGGGGGCAGATTTTGGAGGGTCCGTAGAAAATTGTCTTAGACTCTCATATGCCACAGGAATGGAAGATTTGAAGGTAGCAATAGAAAGAATAGGAAAATTTATTGAAGATAATCAATAGAATTTAAAGTCACTACGTGTGTCTCTTTTGAACATAGTCAAAAGACCTTTCCCAGGAGTATTTTTCATCGGTGTATCGATATGCCAAAGGATCTTTTGGCATAGATCCCCGGGCTATTTTTTCTTGCTGATAAGAAGGCCGATCGTCGATGAAATAACGTCCGGTGAGTATTTTTCCTTCGGCTAGTGAAGTTTCAGTTTCATACATCATCTGTGCCGCTTGCACGCGGTTTCGAGGGTCAAAGTCATATTCTTCTGATTTCTGAACATCGACATATGGAACATATTGTTTTGCATCTTTATTCCAAGTGGGACATTGTGTAAGGAAATCGATGTGTGCAAATCCTTCATGTTGAATTGCCTCTACAAGAATGTCCTTTGCTTGGGAAGGATTTACTGCAGCGGTTCTTGCTATATAAGATGCACCAGCTGCAAGTCCCATGGACAAAGGTCGAATGGGGTCTTTTGCACTGCCTAGGGGTTGTTCTTTGGATTTGTGTCCCTTTAATGAAGTGGGAGAAGCTTGGCCTTTTGTCAATCCAAAAACTTCATTGTTGAATACTATATATACAATATCGTGATTTTCACGAGCAGTATGCATGAAATGGTTTCCACCAATTCCATATCCATCTCCATCCCCTCCAGCGGCTATGACAAGTAAATCTGGATTCGCCAACTTTGCCGCCCGTGCAATTGGGAGAGACCGTCCATGTAAAGAGTGGAACCCATAACACTCGAAATAACTACTGATTTTACTAGAGCAACCAACCCCAGTAACAAGAAGAACTTCCTCGGGGGACCTGCCGACTTCAGAGACAGCTTTCTTCAAAGCGTTTAGTACTGAGAAATCTCCACATCCGGGACACCACGTTGGTTGGGGTTCGATTTCGGGTGTAAATTCATTTGCGTCAACGGTTCTGTGTTCTCCAATGGCACTAAAGGTAGTATTCATAGTTAATTTTCTCCCATTATTTTTTCTTCGAATCCTGCTACAATCTCAGCGGGTTCGAATGGATTCCCATCATATTTGAGCAACGCATATAATTTATCCCCGTATGCCCCAAGTTGTTGTTTCACAAGTCCTTGGAATTGGCCCGTTGCATTCATTTCCACGACTAAGATCTTGGAAACACTTTCAACGAAAGAAGTGACTTCTTGAATAGGGAATGGGCAGAGGTCACTTACAGAAAGTGCTTTTACTATAGAGGTTCCAGACGAATTAAGTCGGTCAACCGCTTCTTCAACGGTTCCTTTGTTAGAGCCCCATGTTAAGATCCCATAGGGGGAGGAAATAGGACCATACGGGGTATTATTTGACACATTTTGGTCATCTAGGTAAGTCCTTATTGCGGCTATTTTACTCCTACGTCGGTCCATTTGTAGAACTCGATTGATGGGGTCTTCAGATATGTGTCCTTCTTGAGTATGTTCATTGCCAGAAGCATGGAATCTTCCGTGTTTCTGTCCAGGTATGGATCGAAGAGATACCCCATCTTTTGCGTCATAGTTATAGCGATGATACTTGCCAGAGGGATGGTGGGGAGCATCGATTAGATCGGATTCGGGGATGGTTCCAGGCATGGAAGGATCAGGATCACGGTCGAAGAAACTAAGAGGTATGTTTCGCAATTCTGCCCCGAGTTTTTGATCGTATAAAAGAATCACAGGGATATTATACCCATACGCAATCTGGAACGCCATACGGGTTTGGTCGTATGCTTCTTTGGGGTCCCCGGGGGCCAACACTATGCGGGTGGAGTCTCCTTGGCTAGTATATAGAACGTGCTCTAGATCTGCCTGTTCAGTCTTAGTTGGCATCCCGGTTGCAGGGCCTGCGCGCTGGGCCTCTAGGAGGACTATAGGTTGTTCAACCATTTCTGCTAGGCCTAGTGGTTCAGACATTAATGAAAACCCACCTCCTGCAGATCCTGACATTGCTTTTACCCCTGCGTGGGACGCTCCAATGGCAAGTGCTGCTGCGGCTATTTCGTCCTCAACTTGTTCGGATATACCACCAACATCGGGAAGGATCCCACACATAATCGTAAATGCAGCAGTCCAAGGTGTCATAGGGTACCCTGCAATAAATCGGCACCCTTCGTCGAGGGCAGCATAAGCTATTGCGTGACTTCCCGATACGAGAGCTTGGGTTTCGTTGTGCTCGCCAGAGGGGAATCTGATGTCATGTGTAAATTCAAAGGTGTCAGCCACCATAGAGTACGTATTTCTAAGAATGGTTAGATTTTGTTCAAATATAGGCCCCTTCATTGCGGCTTTCATCAGCGCTTCGATGGGGGCCAATTCCATTTCCAATAGCGCGGCTGTGGCCCCTATACCAGCAGTATTTCGCATGATATCCCTGCCTTCTTCTTTTGCGATGGAACGCAGATCAATTGGATAGACATGCCAATTATTTTCAGCCACTTGTTCGGAGAAGTCAGGTACATCTTCTATGTCGATTATCCCCGTGTCGTATACAATTACACCACCATTGTGTAAATCGTATAGATTCTCAGTTAAGGGCTTTATTCGTTCATTTCCATAATATGCAGAATCTATCTTCTGGTTTCTGCCAAATGAATCCCCCAATGCCAAGAGGAAATTGTAACCATCGCCACGTGATTTTAATTCCGTAGGACCCGCTCTTATTTCGGCGTAGGTATGCCCCCCTCGAATGCGAGATGGGTAATGTCGGTGGGTGAAAACATTCAGGCCAGATCTCATGATTGCCTTGCCAAAATTATCACTAGTAGAAACTATGCCATCCCCGGACCCTCCCGAAATACGCCAAATGAGCTCTGAATCCATTATTTATGCACTGGAATTTGATTGGAACTTGACATGTAAAAGACTTTGCCCCAATAAATATGAATAATCATGATAGATTAATTTATAATGGTGGCATAAATGCGACTATTGGTATCGATTTCAACATATCCTAAATAATTAATCTGCACAATTATCAGAATGTAATTTTCGGGTTAATGCACCTACATTATTGATTATATTTTGGCAAACTGTCTGAAAATCTGACTGGGCTATTGAATCAGGATTGAGGACGGCAGGAAATCCGTCGTCAGATCCCTTCCTAACAAGAGGGTCCAATTGAATTCGTCCGAGGAATGGGAGTTCCAATTCATTTGCAAATATCTCGGAAGTTCCCGTTCCAAACAGGTCGTGGACGGTGTTGCAAGAGGGGCACAAAAATCCACTCATATTTTCTACTAACCCCAAAATAGGAGTTCCATGTGTATCAAACATTTTAAGGCTTTTTTCGGCATCGTCAAGGACAACCGATTGTGGCGTGGTGACTATCACGGCCCCAGTTACGGATACAATTTGAAGTAGGGTCAACTGGGCATCCCCCGTTCCAGGTGGCAAGTCTATGATTAAATAGTCCAATGAACCCCAATTTACATCCGAAAGTAACTGTGAAATTATTTTATGAACCATAGGCCCCCTCCAGATTACAGGGTCATTTTCCCCGACAAGAAGGCCTAGACTAATGAATTTTACTCCAAATTGTTCAGGAGGTTGGATTTTCCCATCTTTTGTTTCAAGGGGTTCGTCCGTGTGGCCGATCATCCGAGGAGTATTTGGGCCATAAACATCAGCATCGAACAGGCCCACTCTGGCGCCAAGTCTCGCCAATTCGGTGGCAAGATTTACAGAAACAGTAGATTTTCCTACCCCACCTTTTCCGGACGCTACTGCGATTACGTTCTTGACAGTGGGTAAAAGGTCGTCCTCGGGTGAAACATTTTTTTCGGATCGCGCAGATATTTCCACTTCAAATTTGGAATTTGAAAATAAATCTCTAATTTGTTTGGCTATTGATCGTTCTTCGGTGGAGTAAGGAGCCCCCAGAACAAGGGATATTTTGATTGTAGATTCTTCGATGGTTATAGAATTAACCAATCCGAGAGAGACTATGTCATTTCCAAGGCGCGGATCGGGAATAGAACTAAGTAAATCCTGGACTTCTTGCGCATCCATGTAGACAAATATATGTCACATGTTTGATAAGAAGTTTGCTAATTATCTAAACTAATTGGGAGAAAATCGACTTAAGTTGGAGGAAGTCCAAAGGGGGAAGTATGGGAGCAAAAAATTGTCCGGTTTGTGGTGAAGATTATGAATTTTATGAAGAAACGATAGGAGGGGATAAAGAAAAAGGAATACAGATAATGCACGATATTGACCAAATGTGGGAAGTGGAACAAAATATACGCTGGAGTCGTATCTGTCACCGAATTGGTACAAAAAATAGTGCAAATGCAGGGGAAATTCAGTTGGCAGTGGAGACTTTTAGGCACCATCACGGGGAGACGGAGTGAGGTTGGAAAATGGCTAAGATCCCAGTAGAAAACGTGAAATGGTGGCAATGGGCACTGGATGCAGTGTTTTTTCTGTTCGGCATAAACTCATTGTTGAACGGAGAATTAAGGTGGGGAATTGGATTGATTATAGTCGGGATGTTGGCGTTTGGGTACGATCTATGGAGATGGAAATTGAACGGAGGTGAATTTAGTTTTCCCGTCCGGAAAGAAAAGTGAACACAGAATAAGAAATGGGATTGGAACTTGAGAGGTATTGGGGGATTGGACCTAAGACTAGGGAAAAATTTGAAGATAAATTAGGGGTGGATGGGGCTCAACGGGCAGTTCTTTACTCGGACTTTGATTCCTTGTTGTCCACAGGAGTTGGTCTTGGAAGAATAGTGTCCATATTGAGAAGAGTGGGAGAGGGGAAGAATATAGATGCTTTTGGATCGGTGGATTCTAGAAATGGGTATAAAAATATACTTGAAATAGTGCAAAAATTTTCTGTGTCTTCGAGGGTAAAAAATAAGATAAAAATTTTAGCCCCGATGTCATCGATTGGTTTGATTAATGAACAGCTTGATTTAATTTTTGACACAGTTGAGGCATGGAAATTGCTGCCAGAAGAGAATAGAAAAATGATATTGGAGCGTTTGAAGTGGTGCGATGATGTAGAGGGAATCGGGCGAACCACGGTGGGGATTTCTACATTTTTATATGACATGGGGAATTTGGGTGGTGTTTTTCAAGAAATAGAAACTTTGAACATAGAGACTCTGAAGAAAGTTGAAAGGGCCATGAATCAGTTGAAGCAGACTCCCCTTGAAGTGGATGCTGAAAGAATAAGGCCACCTATAGAGAGTATCGAGAGTTTGGTCCAGATGGAAGAGGAGGTCTACCAAATTATAGAAGATATCAAGAAAAAGAATGTTAGTGGTTTCATAGAGTTTAAAGAAGAAGTATATGCGTCCCTAACTAGAAAAACGGGAATCGACGGGAGTCTAATAAGAGATATAGAAGTGGAAGAATTGATAGAAGCAGATGAGTTTATATTAGAAATAATTAGAAAATTAAAAACTAAATTTCGAGGTGAAATTGATGAAGAAAAAAGAAAATTGGATGAAGAGAATCGAGAATTTATTGAAAGGTCAAGGGGCGACATAAACAAATCCATTGAGACAATTGACAAAATTGCGTTTTATCTATCGTTGGCTCTCTTTGCACTGCATTTTGACATGTCTAAGCCGATAGTGAAAAAAGACATCTTGTGTGTAAAGGTCAAAAAAGGACGGAATTTATCTATGTTGAGTTCGCAGAGGGAGGAAGTAACGCCAATAAATTATACTATCGGGACGTCTGAAACTCAGCCCCAAGTGGAAAGTGAGAGACTCGCCGTGTTGACGGGGAGGGCAGGGAGTGGGAAGACCACATTGTTAGACACGGTATTTCATATCACAGTACTATCGAATATGGGACTTCCAGTTCCTGCAGAATATGCAGAGGTGGGATTATTTGATTCGATCATATTGCAAAAATGTTCGGGGAAACAGAAAATAGCAGAAGCGAGAGAAATGTTGAAGTCAATGGTCCCTCCAATTGTGGAGGAGAAAAAGACATTGTTACTAGTTGATGAAATAGAGATGGTGACTGGGATGAAGGATGCACCAGAGATACTTAGATGGGTTTTGCATCTCGCAGATCGGGGAGAATCAATGGGGGTTTTTTCCACCCATATTGCAAAGACAATAGTACCAATAGAAGGTGGAATTAGAATTGAAGGCATAGATAAAGAACAAAGTGGGGAGGAGTATCAGCCAATGCCAAATTTGATAGCAAAACCTACGATAGAATTGGCTATAGAAGAAATCATAGCTTCTACAAAAAGGAGGAGTGAGTTGGTTGCATACAGGGAGCTTGATATTAAATTTGGAGAACGAGTATTCCAACGAAAATTGAATGATCCAAAATGGAAGAAATGAGATTCAGAAAGTTTGTAAGGTTTAAGTGAAATTATAAGATATGGTCCTTTCAGAGTCGAATGAAGTACTAAAAATTGGTAGTGAAGCCCCTGCGTTTAAATTGATTGGTACAGATGGAAATCAACACACCCTAGAGGATTTTGTCTATTATAAACTACTCCTGGTTTGTTTTACGTGCAATCATTGTCCGTATGCCCAAGCAAAAATCCCGGTTCTTAACGAATTGGCAGAGGAGTATTCAGAAATGGCGGTTGTTGGAATTAGTTCAAATGATATGGAAGCATACCCTGAAGATTCGCTTGAAATGATGACCGAGTGGGTTGAAAGTGGAAAAATTTCATATGATTATTACCTATATGACGGTGACCAAACTGTTGCAAGGGATTATGGGGCAGAGTGCACTCCTGATCCATTTTTGTTTGTTGTAAAAGGGAGTAAATTCGTGCTAGTATACCATGGGAGACTGGACGATGCAACAAATCCAGATGATGTGCCAAAAAAACACGAAATGAAAGAGGTTATTGATGCATGTTTGAAAGGGAAAAAATGGAAGGGGACTGTGTCTCCTTCAATAGGGTGCGGGATTAAATGGAAGGAATAATGCCTATTAGTGACACGGTGCGATCGATAGCGGAGTCAATAAATACCAAAAAAGAAATATCTAATGATATCTAGGTGAATTGCCGGAGTTCGCCGTAAGAGGATATAGAATGAAACATAAGTTTCCAAGCATCGACGCGAGTAATATTATTTATAATCCCACGTTCGAGGATTTGCGTCGATTTTCTGAAGAATTAGAACAGGCTACAGAATATGGGAGTCCAAACTATGTTAGTGAGATTAGGTCTCGGAGTTCGAGTAAGACAAAGAACAATATAGATGATGAATTTGATAGTGATGATGAAACTCACATCTTCAATGCTGTAGAGCGAGTTTTCTCAGAGCCTTTTGTTTGTATTGATAGAAAGATGGGCAGCCATCCAAGATTATCGTTTACGTGCAGATTGTTCGTTCCTAAAAAATACGCGAGGATTGCACTTTCTTGGGCGACTTTGCTTGAACCAAGTAACGGAGAGGATCCCGATTTATGTACAGTACACATTCCAGATTGGGAAGAAACCCGAATAAGAATATTTCCAGAGGATGGTGTGACATATGTACTAGGAAGTGATTATACAGGGGAGGCAAAAAAATCATTTTTGAGGATGTTTATGTATTACGCCAAGCAGAGAAATGGGTTAGGATTGCATGCAGGGACCAAACAAGTTTGTATAAACACGAAAGTGGGGGAAAGGCGAGTTGGGCAGATCTTCATGGGCTTAAGTGCCACGGGGAAGACGACACTTACGTGCCATGGGTTTGGCCTTACTGGTGCTGAAAATGCAAATTTGGTCCAGGATGATGTCTGTGCATTGTTCCCAGATGGGTTGGTTGCAGGGAGTGAAGGGGGCGGATTATATATTAAAACTATTGGATTATCTAAAGAAGACCAGCCAGAGATCTATGACGCCACCATTTCTGATGATGCGGTTTTGGAAAACGTTGCCGTGGGAAAGTCAGGAGATGTGGATTTTTATGATGGAAATTTGACAGATAATGGGAGGGCATCTATTTTGCGTTCCGACTTGCCAAATGCCGCAGATAGTATTGATCTGGAAGAGGCGCACCAAATATTTTTCATCACGAGGAATCCATTAATGCCACCTGTAGCTAAATTGACAGAAGAAGAAGCAGCCGCCGCATTCATGCTTGGTGAGTCAATTGAGACAAGCGCGGGAGATCCTACGAAGGCTGGAGAACCCATCCGGGTTGTGGGAACGAACCCGTTCATAATTGGTTCCAAAGGAGAGGAGGGCAATAGATTTTTAGAACTGATAAAGCAAGCAGAAGTAGAGTGTTTTATAATTAATACAGGAAAGGTTGGGAATGTAGATTCGAGGTCGGTTGAAATAGAACACAGCGTGGCAATTTTACGAGAAATAGCCAAAGGGGATATAGAATGGAAAAGGGATGATAAGATAGGATTAAGCATTCCACTATATGTGAATGGAATGGATATAAAAGAGTTCTACCCACCAGATTATTTTGAGGATTACAGTGGGATTTTAGGGTCATTGAAAGAAGAGCGTAAAGAGTATCTTTCGAAGTTCTCCAAGCTTGCAGAAAATTTAACTGAAACATCTCTTTCAATGTAAAAAAAGATTCAATGGAGTTTTGGTTGCAGATGTGGAAATATTAGACAGAATATGACTAAAAATTTGCAGATAGACGATTTAAATCCCCCTACCAGAATATTGATGGGACCAGGTCCGAGTAATGTCCATCCAAGAGTATTGCGAGCTATGAGTACTCCATTAGTAGGGCACTTGGATCCTTATTTCCTTCAAATTATGGAAGAGACACAAGAATTGCTTAGATATACGTTCCGAACAAAAAATGAATATACAATCCCAGTAAGTGGTACAGGGTCTGCCGCGATGGAGGCTGCTTTTGCAAACGTAGTTGAACCAGGAGACACTGTGTTAGTTCCGACTAATGGGTATTTTGGAAAGAGAATGGAATCAATGGCAATGCGAGCCGGTGGGGAAATAGTTTATGTAGATGCCCCCTGGGGAGAGCCGCTACAAGTCGAAGAAGTTTCCCGTGCCTTTGAAGAAAATTCCCCAGATGTGTTTGCATTTGTGCATGCCGAAACGAGTACGGGGGCACTTCAACACTCCGTCGAAGAATTAACTTCTATTGCACATGAAAATGAGGCCATTGTCATTGCAGATACAGTTACATCTTTGGGTGGGGTGGAACTGGAAGTGGATAAATGGGGCATTGATGTTGCATATTCAGGGGCGCAAAAATGTCTTTCCTGCCCTCCGGGGGCAAGTCCATTAACGTTGAATGAGAGTGCTCTGGAGAAAATAGAGAAGAGAGAAACGCTTTGCAGATCGTGGTATTTAGATTTAGGTCTTTTGAATGGATATTGGGGTGACGATAGGACATACCATCACACCGCTCCGATAACAAGCATATATGCAATAAGAGAAGCACTTAGGTTAGTAAATGAAGAAGGCATAGAGAATAGATGGGAACGACATCTTGGATTGGCATCCGCGCTAAAATCAGGTGTGGAAGCAATGGGCATAGAAATGAATTCAAAAGCGGAATATTGGCTTCCAAGTCTTAACGCGATTCGAGTTCCAGAGGGTGTGAATGATATAAATGTGGTAAAGATACTTCTTCAGAAATATAACTTAGAGATTGCAAGAGGTCTCGGAGATTTGAGTGGGAAAATATTTAGAGTTGGTTGTATGGGGCATTCTGCAAATGCACATAATATTTCTTATTTCATGATGGCATTTGGGAGTGCTCTTCAAAAGGAAGGGGCCACAATAGATGTAAAAGCAGGACTGGAAGAAACATACAGAAAGTTGGAATAGAAGAGTAAAGACCGCACTCAGAGAAAGACGACCCAGGCGAGTAAAATTGCGAATAGGGATGCAGTAAGAGTTCCTATAGAGTTGATAGCCGCATACAATAGATTGTTTTCTTCAATTAGGCGGACGGTATCAAGGGAGAATGTTGAAAAGGTAGTGAAAGATCCGCAGATTCCCACCCCCACCATAAGGAGAATTCCCGAGGAGCTATTAGAAAATGTAAATGCACCCAGTATGAAACTACCAATCACATTCACTATGAAAGTGCCCACGGGAAAGTTTTGAGATGGGACAACTCGAATTACAGCATATCTTGCGAGGGCCCCAAATGCGCCGCCAATACCAACTAGAGCGAAAGTTTCTATTGAGTATAGATCGGGCATCATAATCCCCCTTGTTGTAATTTTTGACTGATAAATTTTCCAAATAATACTCCAACAAATCCCAAGATATAGGTCAGTAGAATGTTCAACATAGCAAATCGAGGGGAGAGGAAAGTTTCGAGAGCGAATGTACTATACGTAGTGAATGATGCAAGGAATCCAATTACCAAGAGAAAATGAAGCATTGGATTGGAACGTTCGGTAAAAGTACCTGTATAAAAAAGTATTCCTATGAAGAAACTCCCAAGGGTATTGACAAAAATTGTGGCAAACAGAGTGGGAAAGAGAATTGTGGAAACATATCTGGTGGTTGCTCCGAGAAATCCCCCTAAAGAGAGAAACACAATGGAATCTACGAAACGGGGAGGGATTTCTTTTAAAGGGTGAATCGAAGAGTTCATCTATAAGAAATGGAATACTTTGGTTCACTAGCATATATGCGTTTGATATCTTTTGCTAGCGCCGCTTCACCTCTATTTTTAAGTTTGGGAACCGGATTGTTTTGGAGATCCTGGCGGAGATGTATTCCTTCAATTAAAAATGAGGAATTATCCAAAGTAGTGATCTTCCCTATCTCGAAGAGATAATCCCCTGGAACTCCAAATTTCATACTCCGGCTCTGATGTCTTTCGGACCCGAGTGAATGAATGGTTACATTAACATAAACATTATCGATGGCCCGAGTCCATATGGTTTTTACATTCTGTGCAGTTGTCTTTGCAACACGTTTTGCAGAGGATAAAGATTCAAGAGAAGTTATTGTAACGACGAAAATGGCTTCTTCAGTATCAACTATGAATTCATCTCCCAGTTGAAGAATGGTGTCTTGGGAGAGCGGGATTGTAGTTGAGAGAGAATCTTCATGTTGAGAAACGATAACATTGCAATTGATTAATTTTGGAGATGGAATGTGGTTTTTATGGACATAATTGCAATTCGGACATTGTAAAGTGAGGGTGTCTTTAGTAGTATGTAATATTGTATGATCGAGTTCCATAATAGGAGAGCAAATAGGGCAGCGATTGGAGTGGGTATTAGTCATGAATTGTTACAGTTGTATTGAGGAAGAAGGTAGACTAATTTTAATTCCATCTGCATAAAGGGTGGGGTTTCGAATGATCCCATCGAGGTGCAATGGTGCTTCTACATCGCCTCCAATTCCTTTGTCATCCCCTATTGCCACATGGACAGTTCCTGCTGCTTTTTCATCTAGCAAAACGGATCCAATTAATTCAACAACATCGAGGTTGGTTCCAATTCCTAGCTCTGCCAAATTATACGCATTTTTCCCAACATCCTTTGCGGCGATTTCGACTTGGTTTTTAATGTCGTTATCAGAAATATAAGTCACATATCCACCTGAGACTTCAAATTCTATTGGTTCTTTTAAAAGTCCATGGGGCATCATAGTACCATCTACTATAAATTTTCCATCTGCACTTAGGGGACTAATATAGATCTCTCCAGCAGGTAAATTGGAAAAATCTCCGGGATTGTGATTTATACCATGGTCAGAGTGCCAACTGCGAGAACCTAGATTGAACTCAATGTCGGTTCCTGAATGGGATGTTAGACGGATTGTTTTGGAGCCCTCGAGAGTGCGGATTAAATCGTCGCACGTTGAACGGATTGCGCCATAGTTGGAACACAGACCTTTTATCATTACTTCCTTGGTTATTCCTGGCAAAGTTGCACCACGAGAGCCAGAATTGGTGGCTTCAGTTCTAGCCATAGTATGAGTGATGCTTTTACTAGTTGCAGCTAGAAAAACGTCATATTCCAGCATGGCGGCTGCCACATCAGAAGGGGGCTCTTCTCCATGTTGATTTCCAGGAGGGTAAAGTAATAGAGTGACGTCGGTGGTTAGATCTAAAGCTACCTCGTAGAGACATTCCCCTATATCTTTACAGACAGAGTCAGTGATTATGAGGCAAGATTCTCCTTGTTGGAGTCCCATGCACTGGGAAAGTGCTATGAAAGAGGCTTGTTTGAGGGACATACTAGGATAATTAATACCAACTTAGATAGCCTTTTTTAAAGAAATGTAGAAGCTAAATGCCACAAACATCGCCCCGAAATCGTTTTGTCGATAGAAATGGACATCGGACATATGATCAATGTTGCTGTTAATGGGTATGGCACGATAGGCAAACGGGTTGCTGATGCAGTGGTCCAGCAGCCAGACATGAAATTGGTAGGAGTTTCAAAAACTAGACCGAATCATGAAGCCAAAACGGCAGGGGGGAAAAAATATCCATTGTACGTGGTTAAAGAATCAAAAAAATCATTTGCAGAGGCAGGTATCGAATTCGAAGGTACTGTAGAAGAAATGTGGGATAGTGCAGATGTAGTAGTGGATGCGACCCCTTCGGGAGTGGGAGTTAGAAATTATGAATTGTATAAGGGAATGAGAACTCCGGTGATAGTACAAGGGGGTGAGGCAAAAGATTCAGTAGAGTCTAGTTTTAATGCTAGGGCTAACTTTGAAAACTCAATTGGAAAGAACTTGGTGAGAGTTGTTTCATGTAATTCAACAGGATTGGCTAGGTTGCTAACTCCTATAGAAGAGACATACGGAATTGACCAAGTGCGCGTTACATTGATTCGGAGAGGGGCGGACCCAGGCCAACCTGGGAAAGGACCAATTAATGATGTGATCTTAGATCCAGTATACCTCCCATCTCACCATGGACCGGATGTTAAGAGCGTTCTTCCGAATATAAACATAGATACACTTGCTTTGAAAGTGCCTACAACGCTAATGCACGTCCACGTGGTGAACATAGCATTGGAAAAAGATACGAGCAAGGAAGATATGTGTAGATTGTTATCAGGTGAGTCTAGAATCCACATGGTTGCAGAGGAAGAAGGAATAAAGGGGATTGCAGGACTTAAGGAGTTGGCTCTAGATCTGGAACGACCACGAGGGGATTTATGGGAAAATTGTGTGTGGGAAGAATCGGTTTCGGTTAAAAGTAAAGAGGTGTATTTATTCCAGGCCATACACCAAGAAGCAGACGTGGTTCCTGAAAATATAGATGCGATTCGGGCCATAGTTAATGAATGTGGCCAGGAGGAAAGTATGAATTTAACAGATAAGACAATGGGAATGGGACTGAGGAGGTAGATATAAATCAGAATGCAAAACTTAAGCTGATACATGACTTTTCGTAGGGTATAAAATGCGTAATTTTGACGATCCTTTCGAAGATATTTTTGAAGAGATTCAAGCAATGGTGGGCTCCATAATAGGCTCAGTGGAAGAAGAAGGGAAAATCCAAAGTGGTTCGGGGATCCAAACTGATATTCAGGAATTGGAGGAGGAGATGATAATCACAGTGGACCTACAAGGGTTTGAAAAGGAAGAGATATCGATTAAATGTAATGGATTTGTTCTCATGATTAACGCAAAAAACATAGATCTAGAAATTAATGAACAAATTGTACTTCCAAAAATTGGAAATTCAGACTTGGTGAAGGCAAAATATAGAAATGGAATTCTAGTAGTAACGTGTCCAAAAATCGAAGAAGGTTTTGAAACTAGGGAAATAGAGATAGAATAAGCGTACAAAAAGATAGTTTCGCGAAAGTTGCAGAGGGATCTCCTGGATTGAAAAAAGAGATAGTAGAAAAATGGTCCGACGTTTTGTTGGGTAATGAGTGAATAAAGTTGGCACTTTAGAAGGTAGAAACGGTGCCAATAAGATCAGCCATGATTTGCTGTATGTGGCACCCACTCCCGCTGTTCCTGTTGTCGAGGCGAACAGTGGTTGTGATAACCGCTGCGATGGGTTTTAAGCAGGAGTATAAGATTTTGAGTTCTGTAACTACATAAAGGTGCGTCAGACCTTGTCTGACAGATGTCACTCGATGGGGGAAAATATATATAACGTGGAGAAATCTGGTGTGAAAGGATAAGAACGGTTCGGAGCCTTTATGCAGAGGTGAGAGCTTCTTTCTGGTAACTATGGCCCGAAAGCCTGCTTCCATGTATAGGAAAAAGAATAAAGTCGCCTATACACGGAGAGACTACGTAACTGGAATTCCTGGATCGAGAATTGTACGACATATCATGGGGGATGTGCATAAATCCCATGAAGATTATCCTGTTAAAATTTGCTTAAAAGTGGAAGAGTCATGTCAATTGAGGCATACTTCCCTTGAAGCGGCACGTTTGACTTCCAATCGCCACTTGGCTGCAGAATTGGGAGAGGGGAACTACACATTTTTACTTAATAAATTCCCGCATCAAATTCTCCGTGAAAACAAGGTTGCTACAGGGGCGGGTGCCGACCGTGTTTCCGATGGGATGAGATTGTCTTTTGGGAAACCTGTCGGTACCGCCGCTAGGGTGAACAAAGGGGATATTGTTTTTACAGTTTATTGTGATGTGGATCAAGTGAATGTTACAAAAGAGGCACTAAGGCGGGCGTACAATAAGTTATCCCCCCCGTGTAGGATTGTAGTTGAACGTGGCCAAGAACTTATAAAGTAGTAACGTTGAAATTTCAGTGAGATTAACGAAGAGTATGCTGGAATTAGCAGTTATCACTCATGAGGAGACCTTTAACAGGATGAAGGATCCTCTTAAAGATCGAGGAATACTGGCCCGGTATATTGATGTTTATGGGAGAGGGATATCAATTTCTAAAGAAAATCCTATTGAGCTCCAAGGTATAGATGTGGGTTTTGTATATCCATCTCGTATTATGGAAGGAGGAGTGATTGATGCATTTTTAGAAGTTCCGTGGGTAAATGGATTGGAATCTGTCGTGCTTTCTAGGAATAAAGGGAGGGTGCTAACAATACTGAATAAAAATGGATTTGATGTCCCATCGACCGTCATGATTTCAAATCCCATTGGGGAAGAGGGGTTAAGAGATGCATATGAAAAAATAGAAAATCCAATGATAATAAAACCAAATTCGGCTACTAGAGGATTGGGGATTGCTCTTGTAGATGATGTGGACTCATTTGAAGGGATTGTGGATTATATTAGATTGATTCAGGATAGGGTGGAAACAGGAGACAAATCATTCTTAATTCAAGAATACATTCCTGATGCGAAAGATTACCGAGTTATGGTAATTGATGGAGAATATGTGGGTGCTGTTGAAAGGAGATTTGTAGAAAGCGATTTAGAAGGTAAAAAATGGAAAAAAAATGTCCACAGAAATGCGATTGCGGTGAAAGCTGAAATGCCAGGACCCATCAGAAAAATTGCAGAAGAGGTTGCTTCATTACTTGGGATAAAATATGTAGGGATAGATATCTTGGTGAATAAAGATAGGGTTGTAATAAACGAAACGAACGCCAGACCTACTATTGATCAAGAAGAAAAGTATTCACCTTTATTTTATGATAAATTGGCGGGTTTGATCGAAAAGGTTAGTGAAGGGTATTAAATTTTTCTGTCACCATCCGGTGTGATTATTACATAGGGGACCAGAATAAGTAATTAAAATGGCAAATGAGAGAAATTTATCACTGAAAAAGGAGACGATTATTGATACAGATGTCCATCTCCAGGTAAAACCTGAAGAGATTGCGAAATGGGTCGACGAGCCATTTAAAAGTATAATGACAAAGGGCCATATTGGGAACCCACTTCCAGATTCGGGGTGGGACAGAAGTATGGCGGGGAAAATAGAAAAGAGACAAATTACGGGGCCAGAGGATATTCACGAAAAGTTATGTGAAGAGTTCCACATCGACCATCCAATAATAAATTCATTTGGGAAGTTGGGAAAGGCATCTATGTCTCGGCTTGCTGTTGCGCTCATGAAAGGGTATAATGATTTAGTTCTACAGAAATATTTGGACGACTATCCTCACTTTTATGGTTTGATAACAGTCGCAATGCAAGATCCAGAAGCGGCAGCAGAAGAAATTTACAGAATGGCAGATGAAAAGCAATATATCGGGGTTTTTATAGACAATACAGGTCCAAACCCGCCACTAGGCGACCCACGATATGACGTAGTATATCGAGCGGCAGAAGACAAGGGACTCCCTGTATCTTATCATGCATATGACAGTGGATTTATCGTTGATTTTCCAAGACAAAATGCAGGAGTAGAATCATTCTTCGCAGTGCATGTGTTAACACACCCATATGCCCACTTTCTAACAATGACTAGCCTCTTTGAACACGGAGTTCCCGAGAAATTCCCAGACCTAAAATTTATTTTCTTAGAAGGGGGAGTTACCTGGCTCCCGTACATGATGTATCGATTAAACAAAGTGCACTCAATCCGAAGGTTTGATGCGCCGATGTTAACAAAAACTCCAGAAGAGTATATCAAAGATCAATTCTACATATCCACCCAACCCGTTGGAGAGCCAAATAATCAAGAAGACATGAGGAAGATAATGGAAGTGATCGGATTTGATAGGATGATGTTTTCTTCGGATTATCCACACTTCGATTTTGACCATCCAGAGGGTTTGGAGAAATTCCTTAGGGTGAATATACCTGCGAAGGATAGAAAAAAAGTATTGTCAGGAAATGCCAAAGAGGTGTACGGGATTTAATGGCAGATCACGTAGTTGCAGAAGTTTCAGAGATAAAAGAGGGAGAGAGAATTCTTGTTGAATTGAAGGGAAGAGAAATTGGAATATTTTATATAGATGGAGAGTATTATGCGTTTGCTAATTGGTGTGCTCATCAAGGTGGACCCTGGTGTGAAGGGACCCTTACAGGGACGTTTGAAGGTGAGTTTAATAGAGACACTCTAGAAACTAGGCTGAATTGGATAAAAGAAGGAAAAATATTGAACTGTCCGTGGCACGGTTGGGAATATGATATAAAAACGGGGACTTGCTTATCTAGGAGATCTGTCAAACTTCCTTCATATCCTGTGCGTGTTGAAGACGGAAAGATCATAGTTACTTTATGATGATAGATGGGAGAGACGAATTACCTGATTGGTGGATTGAAAACCAATCCATAAAATCGGGAATGGACCTCCCATTTTATGACCCCCCTAGGTTTGAAGACGGCACATACACCCATACAATAGTTCCAGCCCTAGAGGAAGAGCTAGAATGCGAGATTCTATTTATAGGGATAGATGTGAGATACCTAGATGATTGGGAAATTAGAATGGATGACATACCAGTATGTGATATTAAAAAATATAGAACTCAGGAGGGAAATACAATATATGGCATTAGCTCAGAAAGGTTTTGCGTGGTGATTAGAGAGGAAGCGACTTCGAGAAAACAAGAAATAGAAGTTTAGAGAGTTTGATTATAGAATTTCAAGTAGAGCCATGTAGTGACCACGCAATTGAATCCAGGAATCTTCTTCCATCCCTTCTCGGTGTTGGAGAAAAATGGGAGGTACCAAGCCTAATTGGTCGGGTTCCAAAACTGAAGAAAGTTTATCCAGAAGGGAGGTTGGCCAGGAGAAATCTTCGACGTATGCAATAGGCCCTCTAAAAACAACTTCGTATTTTGAATCAGGGTCAAATAAAGCAGATTCCACTACGGTGACACATTGGGTTTTATAGATTTCAAGGGCGTCGTTCACTTGATTTTCGGATATTTTTACAGAGAGGTCTCCGATTGAATTAGATAAGGCGTCCATATCAAAAGAGGGAGGGTGAATATTGAGAGTTCCTTTCGCGAGTAAAAATTCAGACCAGCCGGTTCCAGAATGAATATCACGACTAAAGGTTGTAAATGCGAAGACAGAATCTTCAAGTTGGTATAAACGGACTCCGCTACTTCCAGAGGGATCAACTGTTTGTGTTAGAATGAGAGAGTCATCATAATCAACTACAGAGGGTGTTGTGAAATTATCAAAATTAAATTCGGCGTTCGAATCTGGGTCTTCAGAATCCATAGGTATGTGAATATCTCGGGGATTGGGAGTGTTAAGCGTTTAGATATCAAAGAAAATAAGAACGGGGAGAGTATAGAGAAACGCATGGAATGGGGAAATAAAGGACTGGAAGTGATCAAAACCCGTCATAAATTGATCATAGGAACTGGATTGTTATCCACATTAGTGGGAATTATGATGGCGATTTTTGTAGGATATGATTGGTTTGTGAATCATACTGGCCACGAAGTTCTCGCCATAGTTTCTGCGTTTGGGATTTTATTGGGAGTTCAAATGCTTATTCTATCATCCCTATCAAGTATGTTGATTTCGCTGCACCAGGAACAGATACATCACATGGAAAATCAGTTGAAAAAATCCAAGTGAGGGACTATTTTATTCTTGCTCTTTAAAAATAAAAGAAGTGGCATCTTTCAGAGATTCTAACGTAGGGGAAATTGTAGGTACGGGGTCAAATGGAGGTGAGATTCCACGGGGCCATTTAATCCTAGTTCCGGTGGCAATACAAATAACGGTGCCTCATTTATCGGAATTCGTCTTCTTTATGGGCTTTTTTTACTCCTGCTGCAGTTAGAGCAGTTGCTATCAAGTGGTGAATTGTATTGAATAAATCCCTAAGCCGCGAGAGGATTCATTGAAAAATAGTGCTAGCTTGATTTTCTTCCACGGATGTATTCGTCGAGATCCATATTTTGCCAAATCTCTGCAGGTGGTTCACAATGTGGTGGGTAATCAA